>NZ_JBVHVF010000015.1:97140-184340 GCF_055564955.1 Streptomyces sp. NPDC028910
CAATACGAAAACATCCTCCCCCCCCGCACCCTCCCCCCCCCCCCCCCCCCCCCCCCCCCCCCCCCCCCCCCACGCCGACCTGGACGGAGCCGCGTTCACCCGCCTCGGTAGGATCGCCACCGCGTACGACGGAAGGCGATCATGGCGGACAGTCCCCTCAGGCCCAGCTCGTTGATCAACACGGTGTACGGGGCGTTCCTGCGCCGCCTCGGGGGCTGGATCTCCGTCGCCGACCTGATCACCCTGATGTCCGAACTGGAGGTCGACGGCCCGGCGGCGCGCTCGGCGATCTCCCGGCTCAAGAAGAAGGGCGTCCTCGAACCGGAGCGCCGCGGCGCCACCGGCTACCGGCTCAGCGCAGCCGCACGACCCGTCTTCGACGAGGGCGACCGGCGCATCTTCGGCAGCCTGGAACCGGCGAAGCTGAGCGACGGCTGGGCGATGGCCGTGTTTTCCGTACCGGAGTCCGAGCGTTCCTACCGCTACCAGCTGCGCACCCGGCTGACCTGGCTGGGATTCGGCAACATCGCCCCCGGCGTGTGGCTGGCGCCCGGCCGCCTCCTCGGTGACGCCCGCGACATGCTCGTGCGGCTCGGACTGAGCGACTACGTGCACCTCTTCGCCGCCGACTACGCCGCCTTCAGCGAGCTGCCCGAGACGGTCAGCTCGTGGTGGGACTTCCCGGCGATCGAGGAGCAGTACGCCGGATTCACCCACGCGTACGGACCCGTCGCCGCGGGACTGACGCAAGAGCGCGACATCGACGGCGCCGAGGCGTTCCGCCACTACGTCCCGATGCTCACCCAGTGGCGCCGCCTGCCCTACCTCGACCCCGGCCTGCCCGCCGAGCTGCTCCCCGCCGACTGGAACGCCGTCGCCGCACGGCAGATCTTCCAGCAGCTGAACGACGTACTCGCCGTGCCCGGCCTGCGGCACGTACAGGACGTCACGGGCCTGACCGGGGCGGCACCGGAGGCGTAGGGCGGGCAGCGGCGCAGGCGGCAGCGGTGTCGCGCACCGCCAGGGCGAGGTGCCGGGCGGTGTCGCGGGTACGGCGTGGCACACGGCGGCCGTGTCCGACGAGCCGGGCCGCCCGGTCCATCGCCCGCAGCGCACGTACGGATCCGACGGCGGGGACGGCCTCCACCAGGGTGGACATGGCCGTGTCGGCCTCCTGCCAGTCACCTGCCCGGGCCAGGACCCGGGCGAGCTCCGCGGCGAACAGCACACGGTAGGCGGGGCCGTCACCATCGGCGTGCGCCGCGCCGTGGAGGAGGGCGGCCGCCACCTCCAGGTCCCCCAGCGCGGCCCGCGCCAGACCGTGGTGGCCGTCCAGTTCCGGCTGGTCGAACCACCAGGCCCAGGACGGGTCCCGGTCCGTGGGCCGGTCGGCGAGGAGCTCGGCGGCGGTGCGCAGGGCCCGCCCGGCCTGCGGTCCCCGCCCCAGGCGGGCGAGGGCCCGCCCCGCGCGCACGTGGAAGATCGCCGCGACGCGGCCGGGAAGTCCTTCGCGGGCCAGCACGGAGGAGGCGATCCGCAGCGAATTCCCGGGCCGGCCCAGATGCTCCTCCTGCATCGCCAGCACCGCGAGGACGAGGGGTTCCACGGCGGCCGGTTCGACCGCCCGGCCTCCTCGGGCCAGTTCCAGGGCCCGCAGGTGGAGCCGTTGAGAGACGCCGTGCCGTTCGGCGTCGAAAGCGATCCACGCGGCGACCTGGAACAGCTCGGCGAGCGCGGCCCGCTCCTCGCCCCCGCGCACCGGGCGGCTGCGGCCGGCCGTGCGAACCGCCGCCAGGGCCGCTCCCACCGCCCATCGCGCCCCGGCCGACACATCGAGTGCGACGAGCTTCTCCGTCAAGGCCTTCACCTCGACCACCGAAAGGTCGGGCACCGCTGGTTCCCCCTCACCGATCCTCACACCGTGATCATCGTAGGCGGGCCGGGCCGGGACGGGCCGGGCCGGCCGACACCGGCCGTGGTTGCGCGCCTGCGGGGAGCCCCGGCACGAGGATGGAGCCATGGCCGACACCTTCGTTTCGCGCACCATCGACGTGACGACCGGGGACCGGGAGACCGTCCACGATCTGACCGACGCCTGCGCCGCCTTCCTCGGGGAAGTGGCGCGGGGCCGCAGTGGACTGCTCAACCTCTTCACACCGCACGCGACCGCGGGCCTCGCCGTCATCGAGACGGGGGCGGGCAGCGACGACGACCTCCTGACGGCCCTGGGGTCCCTGCTGCCGGCCGATGACCGCTGGCGCCACCGGCACGGGTCCCCGGGGCACGGGCGGGACCACGTACTGCCCGCGATCGTCCCGCCCCACGCGACGCTTCCGGTGATCGACGGAACGCTGGAGCTGGGAACCTGGCAGTCGGTCACCCTGGTGGACACCAACCGGGACAACCCCCGCCGCCAGGTCCGACTGACCTTCCTCGGCCACTGACCCGCCGCCCCCGCCCGGCCGGCGGATCACTCCGTCACTTCTGGGCGTGCTGGCCCAGGCAGAACGTCCAGGTCGGCCGATGCGGGCCGACCCGGACCTGGACGTCAGGATCAGACGAGGTCGAACCGGTCGAGGTTCATGACCTTGTCCCACGCGGCGACGAAGTCCTTCACGAACTTCTCCTTCGCGTCGTCGCTCGCGTAGACCTCCGCGAGGGCGCGCAGCTCCGAGTTCGATCCGAAGACGAGGTCGGCGCGGCTGCCGGTCCACTTGACCTCGCCGGTGGCGGCGTCGCGGCCCTCGAACGCGTTCGCGTCCTCGGACGTCGCCGTCCACGTCGTGCCCAGGTCGAGCAGGTTGACGAAGAAGTCGTTCGTCAGGGACCCGGGGGTCGTGGTGAGGACGCCGAGCGACGACTGCTGGTGGTTCGCGCCGAGGACGCGGAGGCCACCGACGAGGACCGTCAGCTCGGGGGCGCTCAGGGTCAGCAGGTTCGCCCGGTCGAGCAGCAGGTACTCGGCCGGCAGGCGGTTGCCCTTGCCGAGGTAGTTGCGGAACCCGTCGGCGGTCGGCTCCAGCGCCGCGAACGACTCCACGTCGGTCTGCTCCTGCGACGCGTCCGCGCGGCCCGGCGTGAAGGGGACCTGGACGTCGAAACCGGCGTCCTTGGCGGCCTGCTCGACGGCGGCCGCGCCGGCGAGCACGATCAGGTCGGCGAGGGAGATCCGCTTGCCGCCGCTCTGGGCGGAGTTGAAGGACTCCTGGATCCCCGTCAGGACGCGGAGCACCGTCGCCAGCTGGTCGGGCTCGTTGACCTCCCACCCGCTCTGCGGCTGGAGGCGGATGCGCGCGCCGTTGGCACCGCCGCGCTTGTCGCTGCCGCGGAAGGACGAGGCCGCCGCCCACGCGGTGGACACGAGCTGGGAGACCGTCAGGTCGGAGGCGAGGACCCGGCCCTTGAGGGAGGCGATGTCCGCGGCGTCGACGAGCTCGTGCGTGACCTCGGGGAGGGGGTCCTGCCACAGCAGCGTCTCGGCCGGCACCTCCGGGCCGAGGTAGCGCACGACCGGGCCCATGTCGCGGTGGGTCAGCTTGAACCAGGCGCGCGCGAAGGCGTCGGCGAACTCGGCCGGGTTCTCGTGGAAGCGCCGGGAGATCTGCTCGTAGGCCGGGTCGAACCGCAGCGAGAGGTCGGTCGTCAGCATCGTCGGGGCGTGGCTCTTCGACGGGTCGTGGGCGTCGGGCACGGTGCCCGCCCCGGCGCCTTCCTTCGGCCGCCACTGGTGTGCGCCGGCGGGGCTCTTGAACAGCTCCCACTCGTAGCCGAAGAGGATGTCGAAGAAGCTGTTGTCCCAGGTGATCGGGGTGTTCGTCCAGATTCCCTCGAGACCGCTGGTGATCGCGTCACCACCCTTGCCGGTGCCGAAGGAATTGCTCCAGCCGAGGCCCTGCGCCTCGAGCGGGGCGGCCTCGGGGTCGGGGCCGACGTTCTCCGCGGGGCCCGCGCCGTGGGTCTTGCCGAAGGTGTGGCCGCCGGCGATCAGGGCGACCGTCTCCTCGTCGTTCATCGCCATCCGGCGGAACGTCTCACGGATGTCGCGCGCCGCTGCGAGCGGGTCCGGGGTGCCGTTCGGGCCCTCGGGGTTGACGTAGATGAGGCCCATCTGGACCGCGCCGAGGGGGTTCTCCAGCTCCCGGTCGCCGGTGTAGCGCGCGTCGTCGAGCCAGGTGGTCTCGGGACCCCAGTAGACGTCCTCGTCGGGCTCCCAGACGTCCGCACGACCGCCACCGAAGCCGAAGGTCTCGAAGCCCATCGACTCCAGGGCGACGTTGCCGGCGAGGATCATCAGGTCGGCCCAGGAGATGCTCTGGCCGTACTTCTTCTTGACCGGCCACAGCAGGCGGCGAGCCTTGTCGAGGTTGCCGTTGTCCGGCCAGCTGTTGAGGGGGGCGAAGCGCTGCTGGCCCGCCCCGGCGCCACCGCGGCCGTCGCTGATCCGGTAGGTGCCCGCGCTGTGCCACGCCATCCGGATCATGAACGGGCCGTAGTGGCCGAAGTCGGCGGGCCACCAGTCCTGGGAGGTCGTCAGCACCTCCGCTATGTCCCGTTTCACCGCCGGGAGGTCGAGGCTCTTGAACGCAGCGGCGTAGTCGAACTCCTCACCCAGCGGATTGGCGACGGCGGGGTTCTTGGCGAGGATCTTCAGGTTGAGCCGCTCCGGCCACCACTGGCGATTTCCACCGCCCTGCGTCGGGTGCGGGGCACGCTCGTGCGCGACCGGGCAGCCACCTCCGCCCTCGGACTTCGCGTCTACGACGATTGCATCATGGTTCTCGGACATGGGAATCCTTCCGTACCAGGCGGATCGCGGTGCAGGAACTCAATGCGGTGGAACAGTCGGGGCGAGACTCCCGTGCATGGGCTCGGCGTCGTCGGTCTCCGCGGCGCCGAGTTGGTCACCGTCCCGGACGGGTCGTCAGCGCCACCGATCCTACGATGGACGGAATCCAAGTCAAGAAGGACACTAAGCCGATAATCAATCGGATTCCGGATGTCGGCCGATAAACTTCGAGTACCCGCCGTCGAACCTGAAGAGGTGAGCCGACATGAGTGACCTGCTCGACCGGTTGCGAGGACGTGGCTGGCGGATGACGTCCCAGCGGCGGGTGGTCGCCGAGGTCCTCGACGGCGACCACGTGCACCTCACGGCCGACGAGGTGCACGCCCGCGCGGCTCAGCGGTTGCCGGAGATCTCCCGGGCCACCGTCTACAACGCGCTGGGCGAGCTGGTCGCCCTCGGCGAGGTCCTGGAGGTCACCACCGACGGCCGCGCGAAGCGCTACGACCCCAACGCGCACCACCCCCACCAGCACCTCGTGTGTTCCGGCTGCGGCCTCATCCGCGATGTCCACCCGACCGGCAATCCGCTGGCCGGCCTCCCGGCGGAGGGCCGGTTCGGCTTCACGGTGTCCGAGGTGGAGGTCACCTATCGCGGCCTGTGCCCGGCCTGCGCCGGCCTCCCCGCCGTGGGCACCGGGTCCGACGGGCCGGATTGAGCCCTACGCGTCCGGGTAGGCGCCGTGCGGAGCCGGCCGAAGCGGCCGGCACCGGTCCCGGGTCGAGGAACCCGATGGGCACACGTACAGCGCCGCGGACGTGGGATGCCTCACGAGGCGCGTCCACCGCGAGCCGAGAAGGGGTGGTTCCCGATGGCCTCACCGCCGGACGGCGGCCGATTCGCCGTCGACGTGCGACCCGTGGACGACGTGGTCGTCCTCGCGCTGAGCGGAGAGCTCGACCACGACACCGCCGAACCGTTGCGAGCCGCGCTCGACGCGGCCCTCTCCGCAGGGGCCCGAAGACTACTGGTGGACTTCTCCGGCCTGCGGTTCTGTGACTCCACGGGGCTGAACGTGCTCCTGCACAGTCGCCTCGCGGTCCGTGAGGCGGGTGGCCGCCTAGAGCTGGCCGGCCTGCGCCGGCCCGTCGCCCGCATGTTCCGCATCACCGGCGCGGACGAGATCTTCCCCGTGCACACCGATGTGGCACACGCGCTGGCCGACCAGCGGCACGCGTGACGGAGGGACGCACATGAAGCCACGGCCTCCCGACCAGATCCGGCGCCTCCTGCTGCGTGACACGACGGACGTCGTCACCCGCTGCCGTGATTTCACCCGTGAGGCGCTGAGCGAATGGCACTGGATGTCGACCGCCCGCGAGCACGCGGAAGACGTCCTGCTCCTGGTGTCGGAGCTTGTGGCCAACGCCTGCCTGCACGCGGGCGGACCGCGCACGTTGTTGCTGGACTGCACGGACGAGAGGCTGCGCATCGAGGTCGCCGACGGCAACCCGGTCGCCCCCGCGCCCCGGCCCGGGTCCGACCCGGCCCGGCCCGGCGGCCACGGGCTGCTGATCGTGGAGAAGCTCGCCCGGGGCTGGGGCTCGGTGCCGACCGAGGACGGCAAGTGCGTGTGGCTGGAAGTCGACTCGCCACCGCGGTCCCCGGAGAGCCGGGGACCGCAGTCCGTGTCGTCGTAGCGGGCGAGCGGGCGAGCGGGCGTCGTAGCGGGCAGGGACTATCGGTCGACGGCGCCGCCGTCGGCGTCCTCCAGCAGCCCGGCGCGCAGTCTGCTCATGATCCGGCCGAGCAGCCGCGACACGTGCATCTGCGAGATGCCGAGGCGGTCGCCGATCTCCGCCTGGGTGAGCTCCTCGCCGAAGCGCAGCGAGAGGACCCGCCGCTCGCGGTCGCCGAGGGCGCTGATGAGGGGCTTCAGGGTTGCGAGGTCCTCGATGCGCTCGTACGCCTCCTCCTCCGCGCCCAGCGAGCGCGTCAGCGCGCCGCTTTCGGCCTCCTGGTCGACGGGGGCGCTGAGGGACCCGGCGACGTACCCGTTGGCGGCCTGCCGGCCCTCGGCCAGCGTGGCATCGGTGATGCCGAGGCCTTGGGCGAGCTCGTGCTCGGTCGGCGTCCGGCCCAGCCGCTGCTCCATCGCCTCGCCGGACTTCGCGATGTCCAGCCGGAGCTCCTGGAGGCGGCGCGGGACCTTCACGGACCAGCTGGTGTCCCGGAAGAACCGCTTCATCTCGCCGGTGATGGTCGGCACGGCGAAGGTGGCGAACTCGACCCCGCGCTCCACGTCGTACCGGTTGATGGCCTTGATCAGGCCGATCGTGCCGGCCTGGACGATGTCCTCAAGGGGTTCGCTGCGGCTGCGGAACCGCCTGGCCGCGTACTTCACCAGGCTGAGGTTCAGCTCCACGAGCGTGTTGCGTACGTACGAGTACTCCGGCGTGCCCTCGGTCAAGGTGTTCAGGCGCCTGAAGAGCACGACCGACAGGGTCCGGGCGTCGGAGGTGCTGACTCCGAGCGGATCGTCGGGAATCTCGAATGTGTCCACGAGGGACTTCGTATGGAAGGGGTCCGCGGTATCACGCGTCCTGCGTGCCATGAGTGTCCTCCGACGGATGGGGGCTGTGCGAACGGCGAGCGGCGCGGCGGGGCCGTCGTGGTTCCCGCCCGGTGTGTACCCGGTCGCCGTGCCCTGACCCTCCCAGGCTAGTCGGGCGGCTCCGGTACCGGTTCCTGGCCGGGGTCCGGGCCGGGGGCGGGCGGCCTCTCGACCGGTTCGGGCGGCTGCGGGTCGCGGGGGACCGGATCCGGCATCGAGGGGACGGGACCGGGTCCCTCCGGCTCCGGCGCGGCCGGTTCGATCGGTTCGCCCGGTTCGGCCGGCTGGGTCGGTTCGATCGGTTCGGTCATGCGGGCACCTCCGTGCGTGCATGCGTGCATTCGAGCATGCGTTCGTGTTCCGGTGTCCGGCCCGGTACGGGCACATGGGCGCACCCGGGGGTGGTCGCGTTCGCACCGCCCCCGGGCGCCGGTGACGTCGGCCGGTTCAGCGCTTGGACCTCTTCAGGCGGTCCGCGGCCTTCTCCGCCGTTTCCTCGGCCTTGCCCGCCAGGCGATCGGCGGTGCCTTCCGCCTTCATGCGCTGGTCGTCCATGGCCTCGCCGGTGGTTTCCTTGATCTTGCCCTTGACCTGTTTCGCCTTCGCCTTCGCCTTGCTCATGACGTTCAGTCCTTTCTGTGACAGTTCACACACCAGCTTGCCGCTGTCCGCGGGCATCCGCAGGCCGGGCGGCGCGTCACCGGGCCGGCAGAGGCGAGCGCAGTACGGATCGCCCCCGCTCCCACGCCCCACGGATACGGGCGCTCAGCCGGTCCTCCAGCAGGACCGTCGCCGCGCAGCCGAACGCGACGTCGGGCTCCAGCGCCGGCTCGTCGGCGAGGAGGCCGCCGATCACCTCGTGGCGGACGACCTGTTCGTGCACGGCGTCGGCCTCCACGTGCTCCGCGTAGAAGTGCTCGGCCGCGGGCCCCGCCCCGCACCGCCGCATCGCCTTGGCGAGACGGCGCGAGCCGGGCGAGGAGGTGACCTCGACGCAGGCGAAGTGACCCACGAGCGCCCCGCGCAAGGACCGGTGCAGGCCGAAGAGCGACATCAGGTTGACGGTGGCCAGCAGGGGCGCGGGGGCGTGGTCGAGGTAGTGGCCGTACGTGGTGTCCAGGCCGAGGTCGGCCATGAGGTCGGCGAAGAGCCGCGCGTGGATGTCGGCGGCGCGGCCGGCGCCGAACTCGTCGTACTCGATGGCCACCATGCCCGCCTTGGCCCGGCCGGACAGGCGGGGGATGACCCAGGCGTGGGGATCGGCCTCCTTGAGGTGGTAGAGGGACCGCAGGGCCGCGTACTCGCGCAGCTGCCAGAGCTCGCCGTCGGTCTCGAGGTAGCGGCTCAGGCTCTGTGTCAGGTCGACGGGCTCGACGAGGAGGGGCGCGAGGGCGTCGTCGACGGACCGCGGCGCGTCTCCCAGGTCCGTCCGCAGGGCGTGGAGCATCCGCGTCTCCAGTGCCTGGCGCAGCCGCAGCAGGTCCGGATCCCATTCCAGGTCGTCGTCGACGCCCTCGAAGCCCCGGTAGTGGAGTTCGTACAGCAGATAGAGGGCGAGCTGGAGGTCCTCGTCCCATGGATCGGCCTTCAGGACGGATCCGGTGGTGCGGGCGGGCGGCCGGCCGGTCCGCAGGGCCTCCACCACGGCAGAGGAGAGTTCGCCCCGTCCCTGGACGAGTGCGGGGCCGGGGGAGGTGGCGGCCTGGGCGGGCGCGGCCTGGGCGGGCGCGGTCCTCGGAAATTCCTGTCCTCGGGGGCGGGCCGTTCGCGGGGGCGGTGGCTGGTGTCGCACCAGGGGTAGGCGCGGCTGCGGCGGCAGGTGCACAGCGCGACGAGGAAGCGGTCCGAGCGGGCTACCGTGCCGTCCTCCAGGACGACCTCCACCGGACCCTCGACCAGGACGGGGCCTTCCGGGTCCACGACGACCCGCCGGGCGGAGCGGCACGCGGAGCGCGGGGCACCAGGGCCCTCGGTGGAGCTAGGGGTGCTCGGCACGGACGATCACCAGTTCCTCCCAGCCCTCGCCGTCGTCGGCGAGGCCCTGTTCCTCCAGCCAGGCGCGGCGCGAGCGCAGCACCGGACCCCAGGGAACGCGGGCCCGTGCCGTCACCCGGGCCGGGAGACCGGCCCCTTCCAGGTGCTCCACCGTGGTCTGGGCCCCGCACATGGCCGAGTGCACCATCAGCAGGACTCCGCCGGGGCGCAGCAGGGCCGAGGCCCCCGCGCAGATCCGGTCGATGACCTGGCGACCGGCAAGGCCGCCCTCCCAGGCGCGCTCGGCGCCGTGCGCCGGCAGGCCGGAGTGCGGTGAGGGGACGTACGGCGGGTTGGCCAGGACCATGTCGAAGCGCCGGCCACCAGTGCGGGCCGCGAAATCGCCGTGGAGGACTCGAAGCGGCAGGCGCCGCAGGACGCTGTTCACGCGGGCCGCGAGGACCGCGGTCCAGGAGACGTCGACCGCGGTGACCCGGGCTCCCTTGGCCGCGGCGAGGAGTGCGAGCGCGCCGGTCCCGGTGCCGATGTCCATCACGTCCGTGCCCGGTTCCAGTTCCTCGCGCGAGAGGGCCTCGGCGAGCAGCCTGGTGTCCGCCTGGGGGCGGTAGACGCCCGGCGGTACGAACAGCTTCGCCGGGGTCGTTCCCGTGGTCAGGGCCGCAGTGGGCATCCGCTACCTCCCGGATGGACCGTGCTCGTGAAGGCCGGGCACGGTGTGGCTGGGGTCAAGAGGCGGCTACCCCGGCCGGGTCGTTCTATCCGTCACCCCGCCGATCACGGTTCCGAGGGGGCGGTGGCCTCCGGGGAGAGGTGGTAGATGGCGAAGGCACGGTCGATGACGGGCATGGCGACGTTACGCACGCGCACCCCGCCGGCCGTCATCCCGTGTTCCGTGCCGAGGTGGGCGTGCCCGTGCACGGCGAGGTCCGCTCCCGCACCGTCGATGGCCTCCGCGAGGAGGTAGCTGCCGAGGAAGGGATAGATCTCCAGGGGCTCACCCGCGAGAGTGTCCGGCACCGGGGAGAAGTGCGTGAGCGCCACCCGCAGCGCGCTTCCCCCGTCGCCCAGCTCACGCAGGCTCCGGCCCAGCCCGTCCGCGCAGGCCCGGGAGTACTGGATGAACGCCTTCATCTGCGGCTCCCCGAACTCGCTCCCACTGCGACCGGCGAAGCCTCCGCAGAACCCCTTGGTACCGGCGACGCCCACCGTGGTCCCACGGACGTCGAGCATGACGCCGTCGCCCTCGAGGACGTGGACGCCCTTCTCGACCAGTTCGCGGGTGACGACGTCCGGCAGGTCGCTCTGGTAGTCGTGGTTGCCGAGGACGGCGACGACCGGAACCGGCAACCCGGCGACTTCGCCGGCCACCACCCGCGCCTCCTCCTCGGTGCCGTGCCGGGTCAGGTCACCGGCCAGCAACAGCAGGTCCGCGCAGTCCCCGAGCGTGTCGAAGGCCGGTCGCAGCGTGCCCGCACTGCCGGGTCCGAGGTGGATGTCTCCGACAGCCGCGATGCGGATCACGACAGCTCCTCTGCGTGATCGGGGGGGCCGGTACTGTTCACGGTCAGGTCCTCGTGCCAGGGGACGCCCGCCAGTTCCTCCTCGACGATCCGCAGGATGACCTCCCGGGATTCGGCGCTGGTGACGCTGCCCCAGATCATCGCCCAGGAGCCGCGCGCCTCGGTCCGTACACCGAGCTCGGCGATGTCCTCGCGCGCCAGCCGGTCGCGCAGGTGCGCGAGGCGGTACTCGATGTGCTCCACGGACGTCATGACGTCACCTTCCTGCTGTCGATGACGCGAAGCCGTTCGAGCAGGTACAGGAAGGCGTCGGGCAGCGGGGCGTCCCGGTGTGCCCGGTCCAGGCGGTCCCAGTCGATCTGCTCGCGCAGCATCCGGGCCATCGGCAGCAGATCGCCGAAGTCACAGTAGTGCTCGCACAGCGCGGCCAGGCGACTGTCCATGAGGTCGGTGGGGGAGAGGACCGGCATCCAGACGGAGTCCACTGCCTTCACGCTCGCCCGCTCCAACAGCTCCTTGCTGACCGGTCGCCGGGCGAGCTCGAAGATCAGGTCGATCACCTCCCCGCCGGTGCTGCCCTTGACCAGCCAGTCCTCCGGGGCCCTGCGCATGCTGATGCCGCCGGCTTCCAGGGCCTCGATCACCGCCTCGGCGTCCTCGGGCCGCACGCAGAAGTCCGTGTCGTGCTGGAAGCGGGCCGGCACGCCGTGCGCGAACGCCGCCACACTGCCGGCGAGGGCGAACGGCTGCCCGGACTGCTTCAGCAGTGCCGCGACGCGTTTCGTGACCTCCAGAATCGCCTGCGTGTGGTCCTTCGGGAGGTGTCCGTCGGTGATCGTGGGCGGGCTCAGGTTTTCCGGTGGAGGGAGTCCGCCGACCGTATCGGCAGGGGAATTGTTCACGGAGGACCTCGCTCATTCGCTCCGGCGGCTCTCGGCCGGGATCCCCTCCATTACGGGAGACCCCTAACCCGTCCGGCGCCCGTCGAAACCTCCTCCAGGAGGCGCGGGAGTGGGCGCGAGCAGCGCGGGTAGGCGCCGCACACGTGGAGCGCTGGTAAGAACGTCCGACCCCGGTGGAGGCCGAGATGATCCGCGCCGCTCTGTTCGACGTCGATGGGACCCTCGCCGACACCAACCACTTGCACGTCACGTGCTGGTGGGAGGCCTTGCGGCAAGCCGACCACGCGGTGGCGATGCATGACATCCACCGGGCGATCGGCCTTCCGGGTGAGGACTTGATCGCCCATCTGCTGGGGGACGACCGTGACCCGGAGGCGGACGGCACGCTCAGCGCGGCGCACGACACGCTCTACGGCACCTACTTCGATCGGCTGCCCAGCCTGGACTCCGCCGCCGATCTGCTGCGCGAGCTCGACCGCCGGGGCTGGCGCGTGGTGCTGGTCACCTCCGCGGGCAGTACCGAGCTCAGCGCACTGAGAAGGGCCATCGGCGCCGACGACGCCATCACGGCGACCGCGAGTTCCGACGACGTCAGCGAGGGCAAACCGGCGCCGGATCCGGTGGCCCATGCCCTCGACCTCGTCGGCGCGGCCGCGCGCGACGCCGTCTTCGTCGGCGACACGGTGTGGGACATGAAGGCCGCCACCAGGGCCGAGGTCGTGTCCGTGGCCCTGCTCTGCGGTGGAATCCCGCAACGGGACCTCGAGGAAGCCGGGGCCCGCGCCGTGTACCGGAACCCGGCCGACCTGCTGAGCAACCTCGACGACAGCCCGTTCGCCGACGTCCCGGGGAGTGCGGCTCCCGCCTCCCGCACGGGGCGCACCGGGACGTAGCACCGGACCGGCGCGCTCGACGGGCTTCGGCCTCACGCCCGCCGTTTCAGCTCGTGCGCCACGCGGAGCAGTTCGTCGTGGAGCAGCCGGCCCGCCAGCGCGCCTCCGAACACGACGACGCCCACGCCGACGAGCCATGACTCGATGACGAGGACCGTTCCGAACGGGCCGTAGGTGACGGCGCTGGAGGCGATCAGCGGAGAGAAGACGAGCCGGGAGAAGATCCTGAGCGCGAGCAGCCCCAGCATGGTGGACACCGCCCCGGGCAGCAGGGCGGCCCACGCGACCCGGCCGCCGAGCAGGATCCGCTGGGACCACCAGAAGAACAGGGTGCCGCTCAGCCACGTGACGCCGCCGCGGGCCGGGTGCTCGCGCCACAGGGGCGTGAGCGCGGAGAGGTAGAGGACCCCCATCAGGACGGCGAGCCACACCACGTGCCTCCACCGGGCCCACCAGCGGGCCGGGGGCAGGTCCCAGATCCTCTCGTAGCCGCTCTGCAGCACCGCGCCGAAGGTGAGGCCGAACACGGCGAGGACGGCGAGGCCGAACGCCGTCGTCGTCCGCAACACCTCGCCCGGCAGGGCGAACAACCGCTCGATCTCCTGCCTGGCGGGCGCCGAGACGCCGAGCCCGTCCCCCAGCCACTGCGCGAACCCCTTCTCACCGCCCGCGTCAGCCGCGGAGATGACGATCAGCAGCGGGACCAGCGTCAGGAACCCGAGCGCCGCGAATCCCAGCGAACGCTGCCACAGCGCAAGCTCACGGACCCGGCCCCACCGGCGCCCGGCCCGCGAGCGGCGGATCGCACTGCGCAGCCGCCCGAACGGAGACAGTCGCATGGCGCGCTCCAGGGTCTGTTGTGCCTCCACGGTAGGACTGCCCTGACGCGGAAGCCACCACGCGTCGCAGCGCCCACCCGGGGAAGGTGCGCAGTGGTACGGGGGCGGGCACCATGTGGACACGATCCCAGGGAGATGGCATGTCTGACGCTCGCGACGGACGAAACGAGAGCGCGGAAGAGCGCGCGGACCGGCAGTGGCAGGAGCTGATCCAGGAGATCCGTGTCGCCCAGATGGGCGTGCAGATCCTTTTCGGCTTCCTGCTGACGGTGGCCTTCACCCCCCTCTTCCACGAGCTTCCGCAAACCGACAGAACGATCTACACCGTCACCGTCGTGCTCGGCGCCCTGGCCACCGGTGCCCTCATCGGGCCCGTGGCCTTCCACCGCATCGTCTCCGGCCGCCGCATCAAACCCGAGGCGGTGGCATGGGCCTCGCGCCTCACCTTCGTGGGCCTCGTCCTGCTGCTGGCCACCTCCACCGCGGCCCTCCTCCTCATCCTGCGGGTGGCCGCCGACGACACACTCGTGCCATGGCTGGTGGCCGGAGTCCTGGCCTGGTACCTCCTGTGCTGGTTCGTGCTCCCGGTGTGGGCGAGGATCCGTTACACCGCGGAGCACTGAGCGGCCGTCCGTTCCCGGCCACGCGCAAGTCTTCAATGAGAAAACCCTTGATGGCGCACTAGACTGGCGGGTTGTTTGGCGCTGGGCCGGAACAACCCGGGCACACCCGGGCTCCGCCGGCGACCCGGACGTTGCCGGGAACGAGACGCGAGGGCCGATGGCAGCCACACCTGAGCGCGGTGAACCCACTCTGCTCGACGACGGGGAGATGCCCGAGGACTCCGGCAAATCCGCCCGTTTCTCCGCCGGACCCGCCGCCCCGGCCCGCACCCTCGTCGACATCCTGGAGGCCTCCGTACGGGCGTACCCCGACGAACTCGCCCTGGACGACGGCACCTCCCCGCTGACCTACCGGGCACTGGCCGCCGAGGTCGAGCGTTGGCGGCGCGCCCTCGCGGCCGCCGGAGTGGGACTCGGTGACCGGGTCGGCGTACGCGTGCCTTCCGGGACCAACGAGCTGTACGTGGCCGTCCTGGCCGTACTCGCGGCGGGCGCCGCCTACGTACCGGTCGACGCCGAGGACCCGGACGAGCGGGCCGAGCTGGTCTTCGGCGAGGCCGGGGTGCGGGCGGTGCTGGGCGCCGGGCGGCGCGTCGACGTCACCGGCGTCGACGTCACCGGCGTCGCGGACGTCCGGACCTCCGCCGCGCGCCCCGGCCCCGAGCACGACGCGTGGATCATCTTCACCTCCGGATCCACCGGCAAGCCCAAGGGCGTCGCCGTCAGCCACCGCAGCGCCGCCGCCTTCGTGGACGCCGAGGCCGCGCTGTTCCTCGCCGAGGAGCCGATCGGACCCGGCGACCGGGTCATGGCCGGACTGTCCGTCGCCTTCGACGCCTCCTGCGAGGAGATGTGGCTGGCCTGGCGTTACGGCGCCTGTCTCGTGCCCGTCCCGCGCTCCCAGGTGCGCAGCGGCGCCGACCTCGGCGCCTGGCTGGTGGAACAGGAGATCACCGTGGTCTCCACCGTCCCGACCCTGGCCGCGCTGTGGGAGCCCGAGGACCTCGGCGAGGTCCGGCTGCTGATCTTCGGCGGCGAGGCCTGTCCGCCCGAGCTGACCCAGCGCCTGGTCACCGAGGGGCGAGAGGTCTGGAACACGTACGGCCCCACGGAAGCCACCGTCGTCGCCTGCGCCTCACTCCTCACCGGTGAGGAACCGATCCGGATCGGCCTTCCCCTGAACGGCTGGGAACTGGCCGTGGTCGACGAGTCCGGTGAGCCGGTGCCGATGGGCGGCAGCGGCCAGCTCGTGATCGGCGGCGTCGGCCTGGCCCGCTACCTCGACCCCGAGAAGGACGCCGAGAAGTACGCCCCCCTGGAATCACTCGGCTGGCAGCGCGCCTACCGCAGCGGTGACCTCGTCCGCGCGGAACCGGAGGGGCTCGTCTTCCTCGGCCGCGCCGACGAGCAGATCAAGCTCGGCGGCCGCCGGATCGAGCTGGGCGAGGTGGACGCCGCACTGCAGGCCCTGCCCGGCGTCGCCGGCGCAGCCGCCGCCGTACGCACCGCGCGCAGCGGCAACCAGCTGCTCGTCGGCTACCTGGTCACCCAGGAGGGCTGGGACCACGCGGCGGCGGTCGAGCGGCTGCGCGCCGAGCTGCCCGCGGCGCTCGTGCCCCTGCTCGCACCGGTCGACGAGCTGCCGACCCGTACCTCCGGCAAGGTGGACCGGGACGCGCTGCCCTGGCCGCTGCCCGAACCGGAGACCACCGGCCCCACCGAACAGCTCTACGGCACCGAGGCCTGGCTCGCCGAGCAGTGGAGCGAGACCCTCGCAGTGGCCGTCACCGGCGCAGCCGACGACTTCTTCGCGATCGGCGGCAACAGCCTCGCCGCCGCCCAGCTCACCACCCGGCTGCGCACCCGCTACCCGAGCGCGGCCGTCCTCGACATCTACCAGCAGCCCACCCTGCGCAAGCTGGCCCGCCGGCTGGAGAAGTCCGTACGGGACGACGGCCCGGCCCGGACCGTCGCGCCGGTTCCGCTCCGCACCCAGGTGACGCAGTCGCTCCTGCTGCTCCCGCTGTTCACCCTGGTCGGCCTGCGCTGGACGGTGGCCCTGCTGGCACTGGGCAACGTCCTGCACCGGTTCGGGCCCTATCCGTGGGCGCCGACCGCCTCCTGGTGGCTCGTCGCCGCCGGCGCGGTCCTGCTCTTCAGCCCGCCGGGCCGCCTCGCGATCGCGGCCGGCGGCGCCCGGCTGCTGCTGCGCGGGGTGAAGGCAGGACGCTACCCGCGCGGCGGAAGCGTCCATCTGCGGCTGTGGACGGCGGAGCGGCTGGCCGAGTACGCCGGCGCGACCTCCCTCACCGGCTCCTGGCTGCAGCGCTACGGCCGGGCCCTCGGCGCCAAGATCGGCCCCGAGGTGGACCTGCACTCGCTGCCGCCGGTCACGGGCCTGCTCAAGCTCGGCCGCGGCTGCGCCGTGGAGTCCGAGGTGGACCTCTCCGGGCACTGGCTGGACGGGGACCGGCTCGAGATCGGCCCCGTCAAGGTCGGTGCGGGCGCGGTGGTCGGCACCCGCAGCATCCTCTTCCCGGGCGCGCGGGTCGGCAAGCGGTCCGAGGTGGCCCCCGGCTCCGCCGTCGTCGGGCAGGTCCCGACCGGCCAACGCTGGGCCGGAGCGCCCGCCGGCAAGCTCGGCAAGGCCAAGCACAACTGGCCCGAGGAGCGCCCGCCGCGTTCCGTCCACTGGCGCGCCGCGTACGGGGTGACCGGCTTAGGGCTCACGGCCCTGCCCGTGCTCGCCACCTTGCCCGCCCTGTTCGTGGTCAGCCGGTTCGTGCCCGCCGGCGACGGGCTCGCCGGGGCACTGGGCGGAGCGCTGCTCGCCGTGGTGCCCGGGGCGCTCGCCTTCGGATGCGCGTACGCGCTGCTCCTGCTGGTCTCGGTACGCCTGCTCAGCCTCGGGCTGCGTACGGGCAGCCACCCGACCCACAGCCGGGTCGGCTGGCAGGCCTGGACGGTCACCCAGCTGATGGACCTGTCCCGGGAAACGCTCTTCCCGCTGTACGCCGGGCTGATCACCCCCGTCTGGCTGCGGCTGCTCGGCATGAAGATCGGCCGGGGCGCGGAGGTGTCCACCGTGCTCGCGCTGCCGAGCCTCACCACCGTCGGCGAAGGCGCGTTCCTCGCCGACGACACCCTGACCGCGCCCTACGAACTCGGCGGCGGGTGGATGCGGATCGGACACTCCGAGATCGGCCGCCGGGCGTTCCTCGGCAACTCCGGAATGACCGCGCCGGGCCGCACCGTGCCGGACGACGGGCTGGTCGGCGTACTGTCCGCCACTCCGAAGAAGGCCAAGAAGGGCAGCTCGTACCTGGGCCTGCCGCCGGTCCGCCTGCCGCGGTCCGCCGCGCACGCCGACCAGAGCCGGACCTACGACCCGCCCGCGCGCCTGCTGTGGGCGCGCGGCCTGGTGGAGCTGTGCCGGCTCGTCCCGGTGTTCTGCTCGGCCGCGCTGGCCGTACTGACCCTGGCGGCGCTCTGCGCGCTGAGCACGGCGAGCGCGCTCGGGATCTGGGGAGCCGCGCTGCTGTCCGGAGCGACCCTGCTCGCCGCCGGTGTGGCCGCGTGCGTGGTCGCGGTGGCCGCGAAGTGGCTCCTGGTCGGCCGGCACGGGGCGGGGGAGCACCCGCTGTGGAGCGGCTTCGTGTGGCGCAACGAACTGGCCGACACCTTCGTCGAGGTACTGGCCGTCCCGTGGCTGGCCGGATCGGTGCCCGGCACGCCGCTGATGGCCCTGTGGCTGCGCGGCCTCGGCGCCCGGATCGGCCGGGGCGTGTGGTGCGAGAGTTACTGGCTGCCCGAGACGGACCTGGTCGTACTGGGCGACGGGGTCAGCGTGAACCGTGGCTGTGTGCTGCAGACGCACCTCTTCCACGACCGGATCTTGAGGACGGATACTGTGGTCCTCCGCGAGGGCGCCACCCTGGGCCCGGGTGGAATCGTCCTGCCCGGGAGCACGGTCGGAGCCCGCAGCACACTGGGCCCCGCCTCTCTCGTGATGGCCGGGGAATCCGTCCCCGCCGACACCCGCTGGCTGGGCAATCCGATCGAGGCGTGGCGGTAGCCGCTACGAGCACGGCGCAGGGAGCGGAAGCGGCAGTGAACGGCCAGAAGACAGCGGCATCGGACCCCTACTTTCCGGCCAACGGCGACCCCCGTTACCGCGTGCACCGGTACGAACTCGCCCTGGAATACCGCCCCGGCCCCAACCGGCTGACCGGGACGGCCCGGCTCAGTGCGATCGCCGGGCGGGCCCCGCTCACCGAGTTCCACCTGAACCTGGCCGAGTTCAAAATAGGCCGCGTCCTGGTCGACGGCCGGGCGCCGCACTACACCCACCGCGGCGGCAGGCTCCGGATCCGGCCGGCCAAGCCGCTGCCCGCCGGCGCCGCCTTCACCCTGGAAGTGCACTGGGCGGGCAACCCGAAGCCCGTGCGCAGCCCCTGGGGCGGCCTCGGCTGGGAGGAACTGACCGACGGCGCGCTGGTGGCCAGCCAGCCGGTCGGCGCGCCCTCCTGGTACCCGTGCAACGACCGGCCCGCCGACAAGGCCTCGTACCACATCTCGGTCAACACGCCGTCCGCCTACACGGTCGTGGCCGGCGGCCGGCTGCTCACCCGGACGGCGAAGGCCAGCACGACCACCTGGGTGTACGAGCAGTCCGCGCCGACCTCCAGCTACCTGGTCGGCCTCTCCATCGGCATGTACCAGACGGTGCTGCTCGGTGACCCCGGGCTCGGTGGCGTGCCGCAGAGCGCCCACGTGCCGGCGCACCTGCTGCCGCGGTTCTCCCGAGACTTCGCCCGACAGCCCGCCATGATGCGGCTGTTCGAGGAACTGTTCGGCCCCTATCCCTTCGGCGAGTACGCGGTGGTCGTCACCGACGAGGAACTGGACGTCCCGGTGGAAGCCCAGGGCCTGTCCCTCTTCGGCGCCAACCACGTGGACGGCGCACGGGGTTCGGAGCGCCTCATCGCCCATGAGCTCGCGCACCAGTGGTTCGGCAACAGCGTGACCATCGCCGACTGGCGGCACATCTGGCTGAACGAGGGCTTCGCGAAGTACGCCGAATGGCTCTGGTCGGAGCGCTCCGGCGGCCGCACCGCGCACGAGCTCGCGACCACCGCGCACCGCCTGCTGGCCTCGCAGGCGCAGGACCTGCGGCTGGCCGACCCGGGCCGCAAGCTGATGTTCGACGACCGCCTGTACCAGCGCGGGGGCCTCGCCGTGCACGCCATCCGTTGCGCCCTGGGCGACGGTGCGTTCTTCCGCATGCTGCGCGAGTGGGCCACCGTGCACCGCCACGGTGTGGTGACCACCGCCGGCTTCACCGCCCACGTGTCCCGCTACGCGGCCGAGCCCGTCGACGACCTGTTCTCGGCCTGGCTGTACGAGCCGTCCCTCCCGCCGCTGCCACGCCCTAGCTAGGTCTGCCGGGTCCAGCGCTGCGACGCCTCCCCGCCGCAGGTCTTCGTCACCAGGCCGCTGCTCATGCCCAGGTCGAGGCAGCCGCCGCCGTAGTCGCTGCGGAGGCTGCCGCCCGACCCCGTACGCCACAGCCGGCCGATGTCCTGGGCGCAGTCGCCCACGAAGACGGCCTGGCCGAGCCCGTTGGAGTACAGACACTGGCCGCTCTGCTGGTTGACGAGCTTGAAGCTGCCGTCCGACGTGCTCTTCACAGTCCACCGGGCGGTCGAGTCGGAGCACGAGCCGAAGTCCGAAGAGCCGTAGACCTGGGTGATGCATTTGCTGTTGTTGCCGTTGCGGTAGCGGTAGGTGCCCGATTCGGGTGGCGCCGGGGGCGCCGGCGTGGGGGCCGCGGACGTCGTACCGCCGGAGGGGCGCGCGCTGCCGGTGCCGCCCGCGTTCGCGGAGGTTCCGGAGCTCCCCGAGCCGCCCGGGCCGGTCTGCGGGCCGCCGCCGGGGCCGGTTCCGGAGCCCCCGGCGGCCGCGACCGGGGGTCCGCCCGTCCCTCCCTGCCCCTGGTCCTGGGCGGGCGACTGCGCGGGCGACGCCGTACCCGACGGGCCGGCGCCCGCAGTCGACGCCGTCGGGTCGGCCGGAGCCGTGACCGAGGAGGGCGGGGTGCTCCGGGCCCCGGCCGGCGGCGAGGACGCGTACGGCAGGTGCTGGATGGCGAGGGTCGTTCCGCCCGCGACCACCACGACGGGGACGACGGCGAGGAAGACACGGGTCCGGCGGCGGCGCTCGGGCCGTTCCGGACGGGAGGCGGCCGCGGGCGTGGGATCCGGCGCCGGGTCCGCCGGTTTCCCCTCCGGTTTCCCCTGCGGTTCCGGTTCCCGCTTCGCACGCGCGAGCGGGACCGTTCGTACGTCGATCTCCTGCACGTTCGCGGCGAAGGCGGCCCGCTCGGTCAGCCGCTCCGTGATGGCGGCCGGCCACAGCGGGGCGTTGAACGGGCCGTGCCGAGAGGCGCGTTCGAGGAGCTCGGCGGCGGTGGGACGGCCCTCGGGGTCCTTGGCGAGGCAGGCCGCGACCAGCTCGGCGAGATCCGGCTCCAGCTCTCGCAACGGTTCCAGGTCGGGCTCTTCGTGGACGATGCGGTACAGCACACCGTGCCCCGACTCGTCGCCGAACGGCGGCTGGCCGCACGCCGCGTACGCGAGGACCGAGCCCAGCGCGAACACGTCGGTGGCGCCGCTCAACCGCCGTGTGCCCGAGGCCTGTTCGGGCGCCATGTAGGCGGGGGTGCCCACGACCATGCCGGTCCTGGTCAGCTGGCTCTGTTCGGCTGCGCGAGCGACACCGAAGTCGATGAGGGTGAGGCCGTCGAGGGTCAGCATGACGTTGGACGGCTTGAGGTCCCGGTGCACCATGTCCAGCGCGTGCACCGCGGCCAGGCCCGCCGCCGCCTCCCGCAGCAGCAGCCACAGGGCGGGCGCGGGCAGCGGGCCGCCGTGCAGCCCGATCGCCTCCCGCAGCGTGAGCCCGGGGATGTAGGCGGTGGCGAACCACGGGGGCCGCGCGGTGCGGTCGCTGGCGAGCAGCGGCGCGGTGGCATCCGCGGGCAGCCGTGCGATGTTGTCCAACTCGTGCCCGAAACGGCGCACGAAGTCCTCGTCCTCGCCGACGACGGAGGCCAGCAGCTGCTTCACGGCGACGTAGCGGCCCTCGTGGACCCCGAGGTACACCCGCCCCATGCCTCCGGCCCCGAGCCGGCCCGCCAGCGGAATCGACCCGATCCGGGGCGGATCCTCCGCCTCCAGCGGCTCGGCCCCGCTCCCCCTCAGCTCTAACACGCGTCTGCCCCGCTCGAATTAGAATCAGTTTCTAGGAATCTAACCCGATGATCCCTCGACGGCAACGCGCGGGGTGCGACCCCGACTTGCTCCCTCGGTGCCGGGCGCTCCCGCCGCCGGTCGTGAGCCGCGCGTCACCGGGAAACCACAGATCGCAGTCGATCGGCAACCCATGGCCCATTCCGGAAACAGTGGGATAATCATGGAGAAGAGGGTGACGCATCCGGAACGAGACGCTCGGGCGACTCTCGAAGGAGGAGCGTGGTGAGCACCCCCGCCGCTCGCATCGCTGATCTGCTGGAGGACGTACCGACGGCCTCCAACCCTCCCGGACCGCCTCCCGCTCCGCCCCCGGACGAGCCACCGCGCCCCGGTGGTCCCGTCCTCGACGTCACCGTGCTGTGGGGCGACCTGGTGCAGGTCGCCGCCGATCTGCACGTCACCGGGCACTACCAGTCGGTAGTGCCCGCCGCCGCGGAACTCGCACTGGACCGCGCCATATCCGGCGGACCCCGCCCGCTCATCACCGAGCACACCAAGCTCGGCTGGATCGAGGCCCAGTTGGGCGAGGTCACGTACTTCCCCTGCACACCGGGCCCGGTGCGATCCGCCGCCGTCGTCGGCATGGGACCGATGGGCACCCTGACGGAACGCCGCGCCGTCCAGATGTACGCCTCGCTGCTGGGCGAAGTGGTCGCGCTCGGCCATGTGGGGACCATGGCGACGGTGCTCATCGGCTCGGGTACGGGCAACCTGGCCGTGCATCAGGCGGCCCGTGCCCTCGTCAGGGGATTCGCCGGCGTCCTGGCGTCGCTGGGCCCGCCGGCGCCGCCGCCCGCTCTCACCGAGGTACTCGTCGTGGAGGTCGACCGGCTGCGGGCGGAGCAGCTTCGCCTCGCACTGACCAACGCCGCCGCGAAACTGCCACAGCTGCGGATTGGCCCGGAGCTGCGCGAGGAGAGCGGCGGCCGCTTGTTCGCACCCTCGGCGGCGGTGTACGCCCTGACGGCGCTGGCCGGGCTCGCCGGGCCCGCGGGCGCGGCCGCCCGCGACGGAACGCCGGGCGGCCCGGACCCGCCGGCCGGGGAGGAAGCCCTGCGCACCGTGCTGGCCGGCTTCGCCCCGCACATCCAGGGACAGGTCCGCGAACAGCTGGCCCACCTGGCCGAAGTGGAGCGCACGGACCTGACCTTGACGGTACGGGGCCCCACGGAGGCCCCGGACGCCTCGTTGCCCGTCCGGATGTCCGTACAGTCTGGTGTCGGAGGCCTGCGCTGGGCGGCGCTGACCGGGCGGGCCACCGTACCCGAACGGCTCGTCCCCGTGGACATGGACCTGCTGCGGGAGCTCGTGGACCGGCTGACCGAACCGAGCGTCGAGGACGCGCGCGAACTGCCCGACCTGCTGTCCCGGTTCGTGGTGCCTCCCGACTTCCAGCGGCTGCTCACCGACGACGCGACGGTGCTGCTGGAACTGGACCGCGACACCGCCTCCGTCCCCTGGGAGTTCCTGGCCGAGATCCAGCAGGCCGGCGGTGAGAAACGCGATCCCCTGGCGATCCGCACCCAGCTGTCCCGGCAACTGCGCACGACCTACTCGCGCGTGATGACCGAGGCGCTGGCGGACGGACCGCTGCACGCTCTGGTGATCGGCGACCCGGGAGACCCGGAGAAGGGGTTCCAGTTGCCGGGCGCCCGCGTCGAGGCCCTCGCGGTGGCCACCCTCCTCAAGAACCTGGGGGCGAAGGTCAGCCTCTTCGTCGGCGCGGCCAACTCCACCCGGCATCCGGGCGTCGACCCGGCGAGACGTCTGGACGTCCTGCGGGTCCTGCTGTGCGGGGGCAACCACATCGTCCACTACTGCGGCCACAGCGACTTCGACGTCTCCGGGACGGGCCGGCGCTCGGGCTGGGTCTTCGCGGACGGCCTGCTGACCGCCCAGGAGCTGGCACTGCTCGAACGGCCGCCCATGATCGTCGTGGCCAACGCCTGCTACACGGCCCGGCTCGGCGGCGCGACCGGTCCCGGTACGCAGGCCGGACCGCCCGGCGTGGCGGACCAGAGCCCGTGGGGCAACCCGCAGGCCGCGCTGGTACCGAGCCTCGCCGACGAATTCCTCCGCCTGGGCGTCGGGCACTACATCGGGGCGGCCTGGCGGATCCCCGACGACCAGGGGATCTCCTTCGCCGAGCAGTTCTACACGCGCCTGTTCGAGGGCGGGTCCGGTGAGGCGCCGCCGACGGTGGGCGGCGCCGTCCGCGCGGCGCGCAAGAGGCTCTACGAGCTGCGCGCCGCGGGGCGCCGGCGGCCGGACACCGCGCCGAGCCCCCAGCGGTGGAGTTCCTGGGCCGCCTACCAGCATTACGGGGACGCGGCCGACCCGTTCGTCCGCCCCGAGCCGTTCGACCGACCAGGGGGCAGCTAGGAGGTCCGCACATGGCCAGGATCCCGATGGCCGACGTCGTCGTACTGCTCCCCGGCATCACCGGGAGCGTACTGACCAGGAACGGCAAGGACGTATGGGCGCCCTCAGCCTCGGCGGTACTGGGCGCGCTGGCGAGTCTGGGCGGCTCACTGAGATCCCTCGAACTCGGGGAGGACGACTGGCGCGTGGACGATCTCGGCGACGGCGTGGTCGCCGACCGGCTGGTGCCCGACCTCCACACCCTGCCCGGCCTGTGGAAGATCGACGGCTACACGGCGATCGAGAGGTTCCTGCTGGCGCAGTTCGATCTGAAGGAGGGCCAGAACTACTTCCCCTTCCCGTACGACTGGCGGCGGGACAACCGGGCCGCCGCCCGCAGACTCGCCGAACAGAGCACCACCTGGCTGCGGAACTGGCGCGAGGCGAGCGGCAACGCCACCGCCCAACTCGTCCTGATCGGGCACTCGATGGGCGGACTCGTCTCCCGCTACTTCGTCGAGGTACTGGGCGGCTGGAAGAACACCCGCGCCATCGTGACCTTCGGCACCCCCTACTACGGCTCGCTCAACGCCGTGGATTTCCTGTGCAACGGCTTCCGCAAGCGGATCGGCCCCTTCGAACAGGACCTCACCCGCCTCCTGCGCTCCCTCACCGCCCTGCACCAGCTCGTGCCCGTCTACAAGTGCGTGTACGGGGCGGACGGCCTGGCATCCACCCCGGCGAAGGCCGGGCTGCCCGGCTGGCAGCCGCAGTGGAGCAGCCATCTCACCGACTTCTTCGGCGAGATGGAATCCGCGGCCACCGACAACCGGCGGGACCCCGCCTGGGAAGCCAACCAGGTGGTCTACCACCCCATCGTCGGCATGGACCAGCCCACCAGACAGTCGGCCCGGCTCGCCGACCACCAGGCCGAGAAGGCCGAGAAGGTCGAGAAGGTCGAGACCCTGATGACCCGCGGGGATCTGGACGAAGGGGGCGACGGAACGGTGCCGAAGCTCTCCGCGGCCCTCTCCGGGACCGAGGACGCCCGCACCTTCGTCCCGCAGCGGCACGCGAGCCTGCAGAACCAGGACGCGATGCTCGACCACCTGAAGGGGATCCTCCAGTCCCTGCACGACATACGCATCGACGACCTGCGCGCCGCCGTGACCTCCTGGTTCAGTTACCTCGGTGACGACCTCTACCTCGCCGGCGAACCCGTCGTCTGCGAGATCGGCGCCAACAGCGCCCTCAGCGAGAGCGAACTGCCAGAGGTCCGGGCCCGCCTCACGGTGACCGGCCGGTCCACCGGCCTGCCGGTGGTCGACCGCGCCGTCACGGTCCCCCGGGAGCGCCAGCGGTTCGAGATCGGCCTGCTGCCCCCCGGCACGTACGACCTGCTGATCAGCGCGAGCGCCGACACCGCGCCGCTCGCCGACGTCTTCCTCGTCGCCGGCCCGGAAGGTACGGACGGCCCGACCCCCTGAGGAGCCGGGCGCGTTCCCCGGCCCGTCAGCCGACGCGAAACGCCTGCCGGTAGGCCGTGGGGGAGACGCCGATGGTGTGGGCGAGGTGCTGGCGCAGTGACGCCGCCGTTCCGAAGCCGGCGCGGGCGGCGACGTGATCCACGGACAGGTCGGTGGTCTCCAGCAGCCGGCGCGCGTGTTCCACCCGTTGCCGGGCGAGCCACTGGCCGGGCGGCATGCCCACTTCCGCACCGAACCGCCGGCAGAACGTCCGCACGCTCATCCCGGCGTGCGCGGCGAGCTCGGCCAGTGAGAGCGGACGGTGCAACTGCCGCTGGGCCCAGTCACGGGTGGCGGCCGTGGTGGCGGCGGCCGGTTCCGGGACCGGGCGGTCGATGTACTGCGCCTGGCCGCCCTCCCGCCAGGGGGGTACGACGCAGAGCCGGGCCACGCGGTTGGCGAATTCTTCGGCACCGGCGTCACCGTCGCACGCACCCTGGGGCCGCTGCTGCTCACCGCGCTGCTGGTGGAGATGGGCGCGGTCGGCTGGCTGCTGCTCGGCGCCCTGTTCCTGACGGCGTCGTACGCACTGGGCCCGGTGACCCGGTGGGCGGCGGCAGCGGCGGCGCGGCATAGTACACAAACCCCCATGGCCTGTGGCTGATATGCATCTTTCCGCCCAAAGCAGTCCGAGCGGTGAGTAGCGTCCCGGTGACAGGACGGTCGGGCCGTGCGCATGCGGTGACGACGAGCCGATTGATTGATGAGGAGCGAGAGCTGATGGCGAACGTGGAAACCTGCCTCAAGGAGACCATGGCCTCGATCGAGGGGAGTGTCGCTGCCGCGCTGGTCGACTACACGAGCGGCATGGCGCTGGGAACGATCGGGGGTGGCAAGGACTTCGACGTGAACGTCGCCGCCGCAGGCAACACCGATGTCATCAGGGCCAAGGCGCGCACCATGGAACACCTCGGGCTGAAGGACGAGATCGAGGACGTACTGATCACGCTCGGCAGCCAGTACCACCTCATCCGGCTGATCAAGGGGCGAGGCGTCGACGGGCTCTTCCTCTATCTCGTCCTCGACAAGCGCAACGCGAACCTGGCCATGGCCCGCCACCAGCTCAAGCGCATCGAGTCCGAACTGGAACTCTGACGTCTGACGATCGCTCCTGGACCCCGCGCGCCCACGACTTGAAGAGTTCTTCAAGTCGCCACATCCGAATCCGGTCAAGTACACATCCGGTAGGAGCGTTCTCACGATGCAGGTACCCCTGTACCAGGCAAAGGCGGAGTTCTTCCGCATGCTCGGACACCCGGTGCGCATTCGCGTCCTCGAACTCCTCCAGAACGGGCCCGTCTCCGTGCGCGGCCTGCTCAACGAGATCGACGTCGAGCCCTCCAATTTCTCGCAGCAGTTGGCCGTTCTGCGCCGATCGGGCATCGTCGTCTCCATCCGCGAGGGCTCGACGGTGAGTTACGCGCTCGCCGGCGGTGACGTGGCGGACCTGCTCCGCGCGGCCCGCCGCATCCTGACCGAGCTGCTCGCCGGGCAGAGCGACCTGCTGGCCGAACTTCGAGCGGTGGAGTCGCACGGGGGCGCCGGGCACGACTGAGCGGTGCGCGTGAGCGTCACCGTGGCCGTGATCGCGATCGGCTGGCCCTTGGTTCAGGCCGTGCCGGCCGCCGGCCCCGCGCCCGGCAGCCCGTCGCCCGGCTCGTCGCCTCCCATGTCGAGGCGGAACGGCGGGTACTCGTCCGTCATGAGCGCGGCGTACGCGCTCACGCGCAGCACCCACCGGTTCAGCCCGATCACCAGGTCGAACAGGTCGCGCGGGTACCGCTCCGTGAAGGCCAGGGTGACGACGGCGATCAGCGCGAGCAGGCCGATCAGGCCGACGCACCAGCCGCCTTTCCCGGAACCGGTGAAGAAGCCGATCACGAGGTAGTGCGGGATGGCCAGCAGCCACCACTTCACCAGGACCAGCCACCGGGAGAGGCGCTCGGGGTAGGCGATGTCGAGCCGGGCGGGGTAGTCGGGTTCGGGGCCGAGGCTGAACGGCGGGTACCGGTCCGTCCCCAGCGCGCCGTAGGCGTAGTACGAGACCCGCCAGGACCAGCGGAGCACGCCGAGGTTGAAGTCGAAGAGCGGCCGCGGGTAGCGCTCGGTGAAGAGGATGGCGAAGAACGCGATGACGCTGACCACGAGGAAGGCCAGCCAGAGGAACGCCAGCACGATGTAGTGCGGCAGGGCCAGGATCCACTTGACCAGCCACAGCCAGCGCGAGAGCGGGGCGTCCAGCGTGGCCGTCACCCTGACCGGTCGATACGAGGGCCGCATGGGCATGGGCGTGGGCATCGTCATGGCGTTCACCTCATCGGCTCACTGCGCCCCTTCCCATCATCCGGGGCATCCGGGCTGGGCGCACGCCACGTGACAACCATTACATTCCGGACCCAAACGCACGCTTAGGAGGAATCATTATTCGCGGAATTGTCGTATATGGGCTGCCGTCGCGGCCCGCGCCACCCGATTGACCGGTCGGCGCCACGGGGAGAGACATGGGACGCGCGGGCAGCTGGACGGGTAACCGGCGGATCGCTCTGCCACTGGCAGGCGGAGCCGTCGTACTGGGGCTGGGCGGGCTCTACGTCACCGGGCTCGTGGCCGGCGGCGACATCGACCGGGGCACGCGGGTCCGCGGGGTGGACATCGGCGCGATGACCCGGTCGCAGGCGCGGCAGGCGCTGGCCCGGGAGCTCGGCCCCAGCGCCGCGGCGCCGGTCGCGATGAAGATCGGCGACCACGTCGAGAAGGCCGATCCCGCCGAGCTCGGACTCTCACTGGACATCGCCGCGACCGTCGAGCGCGCCGTACGCACGGGCTACGGTCCGGCCGCCGTCATCGGCCGGCTCTTCACCTCCGACGACCGGGACGTCGAGCCCGTGATCCGCATGGACGAGCGGACCGGCCGCGCCGCGCTCGACCGTATCGGCGCGACCACCGGTCGGCAGGCCCGCGACGGGTCGATCGCGTTCGACCAGGGCACGGCGAAGGCCGTCGCCCCGCTGCCCGGCGTCGACCTGGTCGAGGAGCAGGCCCTCGACACCCTCCGGGCCGCCTACCTGCGGGCTGATTCCGGCCCCGTCGTGATGCCGGTCGTGCACACCCAGCCGCGCATCGGAGCCGAGGAGACCGGACGGGCCATGCGGCAGTTCGCGCAGCCGGCGATGTCGGGGCCCGTCACCCTCACCGTCGCCGGCCGGCGCATGTCCATCAGCCCCGCCGTGCTGGGCGAGCACCTGAAGATGCGGCCCGACAGCGAGGGCCGTCTGGTGCCGTCCCTCGACTCCAAGGGCCTGCTCGCCGCCCCCGCCGTGGCCCGGCCGATCGACGAGGTGACCCGCGCGCCACGCGACGCCGCGCCCGGTCTCGGCGCGGACGGCCGTGTGGTCCTCGGCGACCCGAGCCGTCCGGGACGCGAGGTCACGGAGGCGGCGCTCGGCCGAGCCGTGCTGCCCCTGCTGACCCGCTCGGGCGCGGCCCGCAGCGGCGAGCTCGCCACCGTGGCCGTCCAGCCGGACCTCACGAGCGAGGAAGCGCGGCGCCTCGGCATCAAGGAGAAGGTCTCCTCCTTCACCGTCGCCTTCCCGCCCGCCCCGTACCGGACCACGAACATCGGCCGAGCCGTGGAGCTCATCAACGGCTCGGTGGTCATGCCGGGGGAGGAGTGGAGCTTCAACCGCACGGTCGGCGAGCGCACCGCGGAGAACGGCTTCGTCGACGGCCTCATGATCAATGACGGTCAGTACGTCAAATCGCCCGGCGGCGGCGTCTCGGCGGTCGCCACCACCATGTTCAACGCAGTGTTCTTCGCGGGCCTCAAGCCCGTCGAGTACGGCGCCCACTCCTTCTACATCGAGCGCTACCCGGAGGGCCGGGAGGCCACCGTCGCCTGGGGCACCCTCGACCTGCGGTGGATCAACGACTCCGGCCACCCCCTCTACATCCATGCCGAATCCACGGACACGTCGCTGACCATCACCCTCCTCGGCACGAAGAAGTACGACGAGATACGCGCGACCAAGGGCCCGCGGACCAACATCACGCAGCCCGCCAAGCGGACGGGCAGCGGA
Source organism: Streptomyces sp. NPDC028910 (assembly GCF_055564955.1). Classification (NCBI taxonomy): domain Bacteria; kingdom Bacillati; phylum Actinomycetota; class Actinomycetes; order Kitasatosporales; family Streptomycetaceae; genus Streptomyces; species Streptomyces sp. NPDC028910. The sequence goes on from NZ_JBVHVF010000015.1 coordinate 126,586, forward strand.
CCGATGTGCGAGGTCCAGACCCCGCTCGAGGGCTTCGACGTGTCCGTGGGCCGGATATTCGTCCAAGGCGGGAGTGAGATCAGGCGCGAGGAGTTCAAGACCCACTACACGCCGCGCGACGAGGTCACCTGCGTACCGGAGACGCCCGAGACGACGGGCAGCCCCGAGACCCCGGGTACCGCGGCGTCTGCGGGTCTCCCGCAGGTCCCGGAGGTCCCGGAGGTCCCGAAGGTCCCGGAGGTCCCGGAGACTACGCAGGCCTCAGAGGCCCCGCAGGCCTCGGCCACCCCGCTGGCCTCGCCTCCCTCGCAGACCCGCTCCGTCGCGGCCGCGGACGGCCCCCGCGCCCCGGCCGACCGCCCGTCGGACTGACCGCCGGACCGCCCGTCGGCTGACCGTCGCACCGACCGGCCTGTAGGACGGACGGCGTAGGACGGACGGCGTGTGACAATCCGGGCGCGTAGTGCCCTTCACGGGAGCCACGGGCGCCCGGAAGTGCTACAACTGGGTTCGTGACCATTCCTCGCCACCCGTGCCGGGCACGTCGGTGCGGTCACCCGTAGGCGCCAGATTCAGGACCGTCGCCGGACAGGTATTCGTCCTCCAGGTGGCGATCGTGGTGTTGCTCGCCGCCGGCGCCCTGCTGGCCCTCGTACTCCAGTCGCGGCACGACATCGACCGTGAGGCACGCAACCGGTCGGTGTCCGTGGCCGAGACCTTCGCCCACTCCCTGGGCCTGCAGGACGCGCTGAAGACGCCCGACCCGTCCGCCATCCTGCAACCGCTCGCCGAGACGACGCGCAAGGCCGCCGGGGTGGACTTCATCGTGGTGATGGACACCAACGGCATCCGCTACAGCCATCCCCAGCCCGACCGCATCGGAAAGCGGTTCGTCGGCACGATCGAGCCCTCGCTCGCCGGGCGGGTCCACACCGAGAGCGTGCAGGGTCCCCTCGGCAAGGAGATCCAGGCGGTGGTGCCGGTCACCTCGGCCGACGGCAAGGTCGTCGCGCTGGTGTCGGCGGGCCTGACGGTGGAGAACGTGACCGGCGTCGTCGACCGCCAGCTCCCCGTGATCCTCCTCGCCATCGCCACCGGCCTGGCCCTGGCGACCGTAGGCACGGCGCTGATCAGCCGGCGGCTGCGTCGCCAGACCCACGGGCTCGGCACGCAGGAGATGACCCGCATGTACGAGCACCACGACGCGGTGCTCCACGCCGTCCGCGAAGGGGTGCTGATCACCGACGGTGACGGGCGGCTGCTGCTGGCGAACGACGAGGCCAAACGCCTGCTGGACCTGCCCGAGGACGCCGAGGGACGTCACATCGGGGACGTACCGGCCCTGAACCGCCGGATGGCGGATCTACTGCTGTCCGGACGGGAGGCCACCGACGAGGTGCTGGAGACCGGAGACCGGCTCCTCGTGGTCAACCAGCGGCCCACCCACCCCCGGGGACGGCCGGAGGGCAGCGCGGTCACCATCCGCGACTCCACCGAGATGCAGCTCCTGACCAGCCGGGCGGAAACGGCCCGCAGACGCCTCAAGCTGCTGTACGACGCCGGCGGGGACATCGGCACCACCCTCGACGTGGTGCGGACGGCCGAGGAACTCGCCGCCGTCGCCGTCCCCCGGTTCGCGGACTTCGTCACGGTCGACCTGGCGGACCCGGTGCTCAACGGCGACGAGCCCGGCCCGGGCGCCGACATGCGGCGCACGGCCGTCAGCGGCATCCGCTCCGACCATCCGCTCTATCCCGTCGGCGAGCTGATCGACTTCCTGCCGTCCACCCCTCAGGCACGCGGTTACGGCACCGGGCGGGCCGAGCTGGTGCCCGACCTGGCCGACGCGCCCGGCTGGCAGGCGCAGGACCCGCCGCGCGCGAAGGCCATCGTCGACTACGGGATCCACTCCCTGATCGCGGCCCCGCTGATGGCCCGGGGCGTGGTGCTCGGGGTGGCCAACTTCTGGCGGTCGCAGAAGCAGGAGCCCTTCGACGAGGACGAGCTGTCGCTGGCCGAGGAACTCGTCGCCCGGGCCGCGGTCAGCATGGACAACGCCCGCCGCTACACCCGTGAACACGCCCTCGCCGTGACGCTCCAGCGCAGCCTGCTGCCGCGCGCCCTGCCCCTGCAGAGCGCCATGGACGTCGCGCACTTCTACCTGCCCGCCCAGTCCGGGGTCGGCGGGGACTGGTTCGACGTGATCCCGCTGCCGGGCAGCCGGGTCGCGCTGGTCGTCGGAGACGTCGTCGGGCACGGCCTGCACGCCGCGGCCACCATGGGTCGACTGCGTACGGCGGTGCACAACTTCTCCTCCCTCGACCTGCCGCCCGACGAGATCCTCGCCCGTCTGGACGACCTCGTACAGCGCATCGACCACGAGGGGGACGGGGACGGAGGGGACGGCGGCGTACTGGGCGCGACCTGCCTGTACGCCGTCTACGACCCGGTGTCCCAACGCTGCACGATGGCGCGGGCGGGGCATTTGCCGCCCCTGGTGGTCGCTCCCGACGGCACGACGGAGATCGTCGAACTGCCGGCCGGACCCCCGCTGGGGCTGGGCGGCATGCCGTTCGAAACGGCGGAACTGTACCTGGCGGAAGGCAGCCAGCTCGTCCTCTATACGGACGGGCTGGTCGAGGAGCGGACCCGGGACATCGGCGAGGGGCTGGAACTGCTGCGCGCGGCACTGAGCCATCCCGACCGGGACCCGCACGAGAGCTGCCGGGCCGTGCTCGCCATGCTCCTGCCGCCCCGGCCGACCGACGACGTGGCCCTGCTCATCGCGCGGACGCGGACCCTGGGGCCGGACCGGGTCGCGCAGTGGGACGTACCGTTCCAGCCGAGCGCGGTCGGCGCCATGCGGAACGTCGCGGCGAAGAAGCTCGACGAGTGGGGCCTGACGGAACTCGGCTTCGCCACGGAACTGATCCTCAGCGAGCTGATCACCAACGCCATGCGGCACGGCAGCGAGCCGGTGCGGGTGCGGCTGCTCCACGACCAGAACCTGACCTGCGAGGTGTGGGACGGCAGCAGCACCGCCCCCCACCTGCGGTACGCCGCCACCACGGACGAGGGAGGGCGCGGGCTGTTCCTGGTCGCGCAGCTCAGCGACCACTGGGGCACCCGGTACACACCCGAGGGCAAGGTCATCTGGGCGGAACAGGCGCTACTGCCCGGTTCGCAGGGCGACGCGGAACCCGCCCTCGCGGCCTTCCTGGACGTGGATCCCCTCTGACGGGTGTCGGGTGACGGGTGTTGGATGACGGGTTGCCGGGCCGGGCCCAGGCCGGGCCGGGCGGCCTCGGTGGCGCTGTGCATCCTGTGCATACTGCTGCCATGAAGTCCCCGCCCGCCCTGCGCATCCACCTGATGATCACCTTCGTGCTCGTGACGTGCGGTGCGGTCGGGGGAGCCTGCCTCGGGCTTCTGCTGTCCGGCCGGCTGATGGCCCTGGTCTTCGCGGGTGTGGCGGCTCTGGGCGCGGGGATCGGGTCGTTCCTCTCCCGCCGCCAGGTCTTTGCCCTCTTCCGGCCCGACCGGGAGGTCGTTCCCGCCGACGGCTACGCCGAGGGCCTCGCCGACGCGACCCTCGTGTGCATCGCGACGTACCAGGCAGCGGTCTTTCCCCTGACCCCTGACGGGGTGAACGAGGCCGAGCGGGAGGCCCGCCGCACGATGGCCTACCGGATCGCCGCCTACGAGGGACTCCCGCACCCGGTACAGACTTCGGCGGCCGCCGCCCTCGAAGCCATCGATCAGGGCCTGGACGCCAAGCGGGCGGAGACGGCGATGCGGGCGCTGTGCATGACGGTCTACGACAACCGCGGCGGCCGGTGACCCCAGCCCTCGCGGGTCGGACGCGCCCCGGGAGCTCGAGGGCCCGGAGAGTGATGGACCTCCCCGGACCCTCGCGCCGCGGATGCCGCGGGGGACGCGGTGTGTATCTGCGACAGTTAGAGAAACGATTCACCCTGGATTTGGTTACGCTCGCCGGCCGGGCCGGATGATTGTCTGATCGGCTGGTCGACAACGTTTGGGCCTCGGTCCTGCTGCCACCAGTGGCTTGATGCGGATCATGGCGTTGTCCGGTTATGGAATCTGACGGGACGCTGTTCGCTCGGGCGCCGCTCGATGGCGTGGTCTGGCTCGACACCCTGGTACACGATCCGGCGTGCGCGTCGTGTCCCCGGCCGCACGGGGCAGGAGACGAGCCCGAGCAGGCCGACGCCGACTCGATCCCGGTACTGTCGGGGAGAGCCCGGGACTGGATGGTGGCCGCGTCCGCGGTCACGGTCGTCTCCGCCGTACTGACCGTCGTGACGAACTGACGCCAGGTCGTGGTCATCTGCGCCGGTGGAGGGCGAGGGTCCAGGCGTGGACGGTGTGCTTGCCGGGGTGGTCGGGGTGTTGTTCGGTGAGGGTCACGCTGAGCTCGTCGCCGGTGCGACGAAGGGCCCCGTCGTAGCGCCACACTTGGTCGGGCTCGACGGGAAGCAGCTCGGCGAGGACCGTCTCCTCGAGCCGGCGGCCGACGGCGCGTAGTACTCCGGCGTCGAGGATCAGGATGGTGCCGTCCACCAGGACGAGCGGCCGCGGCGTCTGCGGGTCGGCGAGCGACGGTCCGCGTTCGACGACGCCGCCGGGCAGCAGCCGTACCACCCGGCTGCGGGTGGGGAGATTGCGATCGGTCTCGACGACGCGGATGCCCGTACCGATGACGTAGTGGCCGTAACTGCGCCAGGAGTCGACCACGGTGCCGTCGCCGTCGTACTCCCAAGTGTCGAAGGCGTCATAGCCCTCCAGGCCGAGCAGGAAACGGCCGTCCCGCAGGGCCGCGCCGCGTTCTCCGCGCAGTTCGGCGATCCGTGTGCCGTCGGCCAGGTCGAGCAACAGGGCCGGGCCGAGGTGGCCCCAGGCGGTGTACTCGGGGGAGTCCGTCGTGACCAGGACCCGGCCGCCGGAAAGGTGCGCGGCGTTGGGGAGGCCGGAACAGGCAGTGGTCCAGAGGGTGCGGCCCGAGACGTCGATGCAGCTGATCTTCCCGGGGCTGCCGTGCACGCGCACGCCCTCCCGGCGGGCGAGCGGCTGACCCTCGGGAGGGGACGCTTCGCGCGATGGCCTGCCGGCACTCCGGTGCCGCTTCAGGACGGTGACGCGCCAGGCGTCGGAGGACTCCCCTGTGACACGGCCGTTCTCCTCGGATCCCACCATGGAGCCCGATGCTAGTGCTGTGACCGGAAAGGTTCACCGGGTCACGGCGCCCGGCACGGCACCTCGCGGCGTTGTCGGACCGCGCAAGTACGTCCAGTACGAGCCGCGATCCTCCGCCTTGCGATGCTTCCCCTAGGCCCTGCGGGCCTGGGGAGACCCCATGCACCGGACGCCGCGCCCCGGCAAACCTTTCCGGCCACAGCACTAGGGGTGTCCGGCGGGCTTCGCGGGCCCGCGGCTCCTCCAGCTACTGCTGGGAGGGCCCCCGGGCACGGCTCGGTGCTTCGCCCGCGTTGTCGGATCGCGGGCGTACGGCCAAGTACGAGCTGCGCTCCTCCGCCTCGCGATGCTCCCCTAAACCGGGGGCCTGGGGAGACCAATGCAGTTGCCGTAGCGCCATGGCCCACGTGACACCCCGACCAGCGGGGTGTCGATCCTGATCTGCTTGGATGCGCGGGTGACTGACCAGACCGTGTCCTCATCGTGCTCTTGTGTGCTGTGTGATCCCGCTGCCTCGGCGACCCTCAGGGCACGTCGACAGCGGAAGAAGCACTGGTCCCGGGAGATGGCGGACGTCCGTAAGCATGGCTGGCACGTGGTGGGTGTCGGCGGTGGGGACATCCCTGACTGGTCGTTCACCGTTGGCCTGTGGCATTCCTATCGGATCCCAGAGGTCGCCATGTTCGGTCTGGAGCTTCAAGGGCTGATGCACTGGGTCAATGACGGGGCCGCCGAGCTGCGTGATGGGGCTGCGGCAGAGCCCGGCACGCTGCTCTCAGGTGTCATCGAGGGGTACGAGATCCAGGTCCAACCGGTGGACGTCAGCTGGCACCGCCCTCTGCTGGGCACGGCCCTCGGCTTCTATCGCCAGACCCCGGTCCCCGTCGTCCAGCTCGTCTGGCCTGACCGGGATCACCGCTGGCCGTCGGACGAGCAGGCCAGCCCGGGCTGCCGCGCGCAGCCCAGTCTGTGGCTTCCGGTCGACGAGCACCCGACCGGAGTCTGGACCGAGGAGGCAGCCGAGCAGTGAGCGGATGCGAGCCGACGGGGCGGACGCTAGGCCTCTACGGCGGTGTCGGGGCTTGGGTTCCCCTGAGTACCGGTCTTCCGGCTCGGCGGTTGCTCTTCGGCTTCGTGGTCTGGTTGTGCGCCCAGCGGCCGGGCTGGACCGTGTCTCGTCTGGCCCGGGTCCTCAGGACGGGCCAGCGGTTCGGCTTCTTGATCGCGCGTGGGCAGTCCCGGCCGCGCCGGGCCGGCAGGAGGCGTGCACGTGCCTCCCACCCGGCCTCGGTGAAGGAACGGGTGAGCTTGGTGGCGGTCGCTCCGAGCTGGGAAGGGATGCTGCGGCGGACGATGCGGACGCACTTCAAGTAGGAGACACGGTCGGTGTCCACGGCCGGACGGGCAAGGGCGGCTGTGTGGGCGAACTGGCGGATCGCGTGGTGGACCGCGAGGTATGCCCACAATTCCTGCCGGACGCCCTCCGGTGTCCGCGACCTGATCGGCCCGCCAGGGCCGAGGTGGTTCTTGATCTCGTCGAAGGCGAGCTCGATCTCCCAACGTTCCCGGTAGAGCGCGACCAGTTCGGCGGCCGGGTACTGCTCGGGGTCCAGCAGCGTGGTGCCCAGGTAGGCGACCTTGTCGCCCTTGGCGAAGGTGATGACCCGGTAGTTCACGTGCTTGGGCAGCGTTCGGCCCTCTCGCGCGGCTCGGAGCCGGACGTCCTTGCCCGGTCGTGCCATCGACAGGTATGAGCCGTCCGGAGGTTCTTCCTGGGCGGTGCCGAGGTGGTTGGACTGGAGCCTGACCAGTACATCCGCGCCTGCCAAAGTGAAGACGTGAGCGAACTCGACCGACCAGAAGCCGCGGTCGGCGATGACCAGGTCTCCGAGGCCGGTGGAGCCGGCCAGCGGATAGGCGAGGCTGCGCTCGCCGTCGCGGTAGCCGCCGAGGCGGGCATCGAGGACTCCGTGCGTTCCGATCTCGGCGAGGACCACCGCTCTGACCTGGGGGAAGCCGAAGGGGACGCCGCCGGTGGTGGAGGGGCCGTCGAAGGTGTCGCCGTTGCTCGTGGAATCCGGAAGATCGAACTGGGTGCCGTCCAGGGCGAGGAGCCGCAGACCTCGCCACCATGCGCCGGGCGTGTCCCCGGTGGCGAGCGGGCCAGCCACCTGGCGGAACACGGTCTCCAGCACGTCCTCCCCGAGCCGGACGCGAGCCCGACACAGCGACGACCGGTTCACCCGCGTGAGGGCCCGGCTGCCCGGGATGCCGCTGGTCAGCACACGCAGCACCTCCTCGTACGACTCCCGCGCGAACAGACACAGGGCCAAGACGAAGTAGACGACCAGCCGAGCCGACAGGAGACGACGGCGCTGCTCAGCTCGGTCGTGCTTGGCTATCGCCGCGTCCACCAACTCAGCCGTGAACACCTTCGTCAGGATCCCGATCCGCACCCGCTGGCCCGCACCCCACCCCGTCACACGCGAGGCAACGATCTCCGCAGCTCAAAAGCAACTGCATTGGCCTGGGGAGACCCCATGCACCCGACGCCGCAGGCTGATCCACGGAGATCGCCCGGCCAGGACCTGCGGCGCGTCGAGGCGAATCGAGGCGCGTCGCCTTCGTCCCCGAAGCCCGTGCCGTCAGGCGACCCGCCGGGCCAGTATCTGTCCCGGCCAGGCATCGGACAGGAAGCGGTCGGTGCGGAGGAATCCGTTCCGCTCGTAGAACGCGACCAGTTCGCCCCCGCCGCCCGCCCAGCAGTCGACCCGCAGCAGATCCACGCCGGCCCGCCGGGTCTCCTCGGCGGCATGGGTCAGCAGCGCCGCCCCGATGCCCAGACCGGCGTACCGTCGGTCCGAGACCAGCAGCCGGACGTACCGCTCGGGTTCCCCGGCCGGCGCGATCGGCATCTGCGGGCTGGGCCCGGAGTCCAACACCAGGGCCCCGACAGGGGTTCCGTCCAACTCCGCGATGTACGGGGTATTCTCGGTCGTGTACCGCTCGACCCGCGCCGGCCCGCCGGGCTTCTTCGAATACGGTGTCGTACCCCACTGCTCGGTGTTGCCGCGGGCGTTCATCCAGACCACCGCGGAGTCGAGCATGCCCAGAATGGCCGGCGCGTCGGCCGGGCCGCCTGGCCGGATCCGTATGTCATGTGTGGTGTCGTTCACGGCGAGAGCTTAGGCATGGTCGGACGGACAGGCGAAGTCAAGGCCTGCGTGCGCGCGCGCCGCACTCAGGCCGTGATGGCCCCCGCTCGTCAGCGCGAGTCCGGCCTCCGGGCCCCGCCCGCGACTGCCGTCGCATCCTCTGGACCGCCATCTCACCCACGGTCGCCTTCGCGTGCCCCACGGCTGGATGATCCCCGCCCTGGCCGGGCTCACCGTCAGCGCACGCCGTCCTTGGACTCCCCTCCGCGCCGGCAACCGTGGTGGACCCGGGAAGACTCCGTCACCAAGCTGTGAAACTTCAGCGGGACGCTTGTGCTCAGCCCGGCGCACCTCGCGCTCCTCATTCGGGGGGAACACCATGAGCACCGTACGCAGAGCAGTCGTCGTCCTCGCCGCCGTATCCGCACTGGCCCTGACCGCCTGTGGGCCCACCGAAGACGACGCCGCGAGCGGGCCCGAGGGGCCGACCGCGAGTGCGACGAAGTCCGCGACGTCCTCGAAGCCGGCGAAGCCGTCGGCATCTGCCGACAAGGGCGCGTCACCCGACTCCGACTACGACGTCTTCCCGTGCAGCACGTTCGACGTGAAGTTCACCGCGACCCTGGCGGAACCCACGACCAGCAGCTACCTCCTCAAGATCACCAACAAGGGCACCAAGGCGTGCAAGGCACTGGGCCATCCGGTCGTGACCTTCGGTGACCTGGACGGGCAGGCCACGGAGCGGGGCAAGGCCCCCGGTATCGAGAACGCGCTCAGGCTCGATCCGGGCGAGTCGGCCTACGCGGGGCTCATGGGCGGCGCCAACGACGGCAAGGGGAAGACCGTCAACTCGATCGCGCTGACCATGAACACCGAGTCCGACCTGGCGCAGACACCGCTCAAGGCGTCGACTCCCGGCCTGTACGTCTCGCCAGACAAGAATTCCGTGACCGCGTGGGTGAGCAACGCGGAGGACGCGCTCAGCCTGTAGGCGCCACCGGTCCGGCACCCCGTCACTCCGGCACCCCGTCACTCCGGCACCCCGTCACTCCCGCACCCCGTTACCCCGTCCCGCAGGTCCCCGGAAGACGCCGCCCCGCTTCCGGGGACAATTCGAAGGCGGGCGCGGCCCACGGCTGCATAGGCTCCGCCTATGCCACGCCCAGAAATGCAGCGGATCAACGCCTTCCTGTCCGCCTTCGCCCGCCGCCAGGCCGCGCGCACCGTCGACCTCCCCGGCGGATTCGCCGTATATGACGACGACTTCGCCCATTCCCGCGCGAACAACCAGGTGGTCATCGACACGGCCGTCGATCCCGAGGCTCTGCCCGCCCTCGCGGACGACGTACTGGGGCACCTGCCACACCGACTGATCTCCGTCCTGGACCACGAAGCCGGATTGGCGTGCGCAGCGCCGCTGATCCGGGCCGGATACACCCACTCCACCTACCTCGTCATGCTGCACGAAGGCTCCGTGCCGGCCGGCGGCCCCGCGCAGGAGGTGGACCTCGACGCGATACGCATCCCGCTGACCCGGCGCTGGCGGAGCTTCCTCCCGGACGTCGACGACGAGGTCCTACGCCACCTCGTCGACCGGCGTGAGGCGCGCCGGCGCGGGGCGGACGCCGTGCACTTCATCGGTGCCCGCACGGAGGAAGGCGAGGTCGCCTCATGGGCCGACCTCTACCTCGACCCGGCCACCGGCACGGCCCAGATCGAGGATCTCGTCACGTCCGAGGCGCACCTGGGCCGGGGTTACGCCGACGCCGTCCTGACCACCGCCTTGCGCCTGGCCGTCGACCAGGACTGCGATGTCCGCTTCTTGACCGCCGACGCCACGGACTGGCCACGCCATTGGTACGAGCGCCGAGGCTTCTGCGTCGTCGGCCGCTCACACTGCTTCGAACGCGACTGATCGCCACGGCCGCACCGTCGAAACCCGCACCTACCCGTTTCAAAACGCGCTTCTCACGACCTGATCCCGAGCCGGCAGACGGTCTACCGGCGCTTCGAACCCAGTTGGAAGCCCGCTGCCGGCCCCGCACCGAGGCGACCGGGCACTGGCCGCTGAGCCGCTCATGCACCCGTCACGTGACCCGGAGGCGACATCACCTGGTGGATTTGGTCGCTGTTGCGGCTCGGGCCACGCCGCTCTCGTCAACGACGAACCGTCCGCTCTCGGCGCCGTTGAAGGTCCCGTTCTTGATCCACTCGATCACGGCTGCCTGGACCGTGGCATGGGGGCCTGCCCACGGCCGGCCGGGACGCCCGCCGTACGGCGTTCCCGACTCCGGCGTACAACGGGGACCGGAACAGCCCTCGAGATGCATCAGGTGGCTCGCGCACTGTACCTGCACCAGCACCTTGTTCGTCATTGCTGCCGGGAGGGCGTTGAAGATCGCGGCGGCTGATCCCGGGGGCACCCCGAGGTCCTCGACACCTGCCATGACCAGCGTGGGCGGTGTCAGCTGCCCGGCGACGGCGGCGTTCCAGCCATAGGTCGAGAACGTCGGTGCCCGGCTCAGGCCGACCGGGTTGCCGGGCTCCCCTCCCCAGCTACGCCCCAACCTGTCCTGTTGCAGGGTCTGTTCCCACAGTTGGTCCTGGCTGCTCGGCACGATATGACCGGTGCAGGCGGCCTCGCGCTCCGGGGGAATCGTCCAGCCGGAAGCCTGTCCCTCACGGGTCACGAGCGTCAGCGGGAAGGTGACGAATCCCGTCGGTGGCTCCGTCTCCTCGGTGGGTCCGCCGAAGAACGGCGACAGGAACACGACACGATTGACCTTGGCGATGACGGCGGCGCTTCCGGGAAGGACCGGGTTGGCGGCGTACAGCGTCCGCCCGACGTGCTGGGCACCGAGCGAGTAGCTGAGCAGGGTGACCTTGCCGTCCGTCGGCTTGGCGCGGGCGATGGCGTCGTCGATGACCTGGCGGATGTCACGCACCCAGACATCCGTGCGTGCGAAGCGGTGGTTGCTGGAGTGCGGGCGCCGCTCTCCGTCGAGCGGGTTGTTCAGGAGCAGCGTTCCCTGCTGGTCGAGCCGGAAGAGCGGATTGTGGGTGCGGTCGCACCCCTCCGGGTACGGACAGGAGCCGTCTGGGAGATACGGGCGGAGGCTCGCGTTCCCGGGGTCGTTGAGGCCGTCATCGAAGCGCGTTGAGCGGCCGTAGCCGAGAAGGCTCGGGGCGAAGGTGTCGATTCCCGCCTGGGCGAGCCTCTTCTGGACGCTGAGGTGTCCCCCGCCGGGAGCGGGATGTCGCAGGTCGAACACCGCGGGGCCGGGGATGGTGCGGCCGTGGACCAGTACCGCGGCCTTCCTGGTCACGTTCTCGCACTTGCCGTGGGCGTACACCGGGCGGATACGGTGGACATGGAGCCTCGCCCGGCGGCCGTCGAACTGCGGGTCGGGCATCAGACCGGGCGGAACCCTGAACTTCAGCCAGTAATCCTCGGCCCTGATGCCTGTCGGAGCCTTGTCACAGCGCGTGGCCGAAGCCTGGATGTCGCCGGCGGCCACCGAGGCGCCCGAGCCGAAGACGCCCGTCATCAGGCTGATTGACAGGGCAGCCACCATCCACGCGTGCCGCCGCCGCGACAACCGCTTCGATCTGCGTTTCGCGTCCCCCGACGCGCGCTTGGGACTCGCTGGACTGGTGTGCATCCCATCTCCTGACCGGCTGCTGCGTATGGATCACGTCCCGCCGCCCTCGCACTGTGCTCATCAGTGACGAAAGTGGCGTCAGCAGCATGCTTCGGTGTGTTCTGCCCACCAAGCAGGCTCGACGGAGCAGGTTGGCGATCTACACAGGCGGCCTAGGGAAGTTCGGATGCAACGCGATTCTGGGCGCGCCGCGATGCCGCCTCCTGCGGGTCAATGGACCTGGACGGCGGCGGCGCTGATGAAGGCGTCGAGGGCGTTCTGCAGGTCTTGTTCGCGTTCGGCCAGCTCCGTTCTTGTCGACGCACCACGAAGGGGGCTGACGGCGTCGAAGGCTGCGGCGGCAAGAGCGACGAGCGTTCCGTCTTCGGCGAGGAGCCGGACTCGGAACTGCGCGTTCTCCGCGGCGGCGCCGAGTCGGTCGCATTCCGTGAAGGCCTGCCGAGTCTCGGGGCTGTCGGGCGCTTCCTGCAGCCGGATCCAGAGGGCCACCGTCGCTTGCTTGAGTGCCGTAACAGCCCCTGCATAGGCGCTGTAAGTCGTCAGACGCTCCTGGCGCAGATGCTGAGCGCGGGCGAAGGCCTCGGCTCGCGCACTGGTACGGCGCTGGAAGGCAAAGGTGATGACCGACCCCAACAGGGTTCCGGAGACAGCGATCAAGCTGGCCAGCAGGACCTCCACGCCGACATCTCACCACGCGCGCGTACGCCCGTACAGTGCATCAGCCGTTCAGCGACTTCATCAGCTCCGGGGCGTAGCGGTCGCCCGAGGCCACGCCGTGCGGGGCCACGGCGTCGATGGCGGCCAGGTCCGCGTCACTGATCGTGACAGCGGTAGCGGCGATGTTCTCCTCCAGGTAGCGGCGGCGCTTGGTGCCCGGGATGGGCACCGCGCCCTGGTGCAGGGTCCAGGCCAGCGCGAGCTGCGAGGGCGTGACCCCCTTCTCGGCGGCGAGGCGTCGCACCTGGTCGACGACGGCCAGGTTGCGGTGGAAGTTCTCGCCCTGGAAACGGGGGTCCGTGCGGCGGAAGTCGTCGGCGGCGAAGTCGTCCGGGCTGGTGAGGGCGCCGGACAGGAATCCCCGGCCCAGCGGGGAGTAGGCGACGAGTCCGATGCCGAGCGCGCGCAGGGTGTCGAGCACGCCGTCGTGTTCGATGCCGCGCTCGAAGAGGCTGTACTCGGTTTGCACGGCGGCCAGGGGGTGGACGGCGTGGGCGCGGGCGATGGTGGGGGCCGCGGCCTCGCACAGGCCGATGTGGCGGACCTTGCCCGCGGCGACGAGCTCGGCCAGGGCGCCCACGCTCTCCTCTACGGGCACGTTCGGGTCGATGCGGTGCAGGTAGTAGAGGTCGATGTGGTCGGTGCCCAGGTGGCGCAGGGAACGGTCGGCCGCGCGGCGGATGTACTCGGGGGTCGCGTTGTGGCCGCGGAAGGCGCCTTCGTCGGTGAACTCGATGCCGGTCTTCGTGGCGATCACGGCGGCGTCGCGGCGGCCGGCCAGGGCCTTGCCGAGGAGCTGTTCGTTGTGGAAGGGGCCGTAGCCCTCGGCGGTGTCGAGCAGGGTGACGCCGAGCTCCAGGGCGCGATCGATGGTGGCGAGGGACTCGGTGTCATCGGTGGCTCCGTAGTGGGCGCTCATGCCCATCAGCCCGAGCCCCTCGGCTCCGACCGTCAGTCCCTGGCTGCCCAGTGTGCGGATCTCCATCGTCGTCTCCTAGGTAAGTAACTAACTGGATAGATTGAGCATGCCCGGCGCCTGTGGTCGATGTCAATAACCAGATAGTTACTTGCTAGGCTGCGGACCATGGCACGGGATTCCAGCGCGACCAAGGCCCGCCTCCTCGACGCGGCCTTCTCCGAGTTCGCGGCCTACGGCATCGCCGGTGCGCGGGTCGACCGCATCGCCGAGGCCGCGCAGGCGAACAAGCGGCTCATCTACGTCTACTACGGCAACAAGGAACAGCTCTTCGACGCCGTGCTGCAGCGGGCGCTGGAGACGGGCTCGGAGTCCGTGCCGTTCGACGCCGACGACCTGGCCGGATACGCGGGCGCCGTCTTCGACCACCTCGTCGAGCGGCCGTCGCTGATGCGTCTGGTGCTGTGGAAGCAGCTGGAGCGGCCGGGGAGCACGGACGCGGAGGCGGCGTCGTACCAGGGCAAGATCGCGGCAGTGCGGCAGGCGCAGGAGGCGGGCAGGATCGACGCCGGGATGGACGCCGCCGACGTGCTGACGCTGGTGATGGCCACGTCGCAGGCGTGGTTCGGCGCGGTGGGCGGTCCGGCGGCCGGCGAGACGGGCGGCGACTGGGCGCCCGAGCGGCTCGCCCGCCACCGGGCGGCGGTGGTGGAGTCCGTACGCCGGATCACGCGCCCCCACAGCGACCGGTGACGGAGGCGGTACGGGGAGCGACGCCGCCCTGCTACGGTGCGGCGCCGCGGGTCGACCGGGCCGCGCGCGGTCGGCGGTGACCGGCCGCGGTTCTCGGGGCAGCGGTTTCGCGCCGCCCGTGTGCGCAGGTGCCGAGGAGCCTCGTCAGCCGGGAGACCGCCCCGGTGACCTGGCCTTCACGAGGCCGCCCCCGGTGACCTGGCCTTCACGAGACCGCCCGTTCCAGGTCATGGGCTCCGGGAGCCGCCCGCGCCGGGCTGATCCGGTGTCGGCCGGTTCGGGAAGCCGGGGGGAGTGACCGTGTGAGGCGTGCCTTGCGCGGTGGCCGCGGCTGTCTCATAGTCCGAGGTATGGACGCGCGCGAGGCGGCGCTCCGGCAGGCACACGACCACGCCGTCCGCTGGCTGGCGAGCCTGTCCGACCGCCGGGTTCCCGCCCGCGCCTCGGTCGACGAGATCGTGCGCGCGCTCGGTGTCGAACTGCCCGATGCTCCCAGCCCGCCCGCCGACGTCGTCGACCTCCTGGCCACGGCCAGTGAGCCGGGGCTCACCGCGTTTCCCAGCGGCCGCTTCTACGGCTTCGTGGTCGGGGGTACGGAACCGGCCGCGCTGGCCGCGGACTGGCTGGTCAGTGCCTGGGACCAGAACTGCGTGATGCGCGCCGTATCGCCCGCGTACGCGGCGGCGGAAGAGATCGCCGGCGCGTGGTCGCTCGATCTGATCGGCCTGCCGAGCGACAGCGCCGTCGGCTTCACCACAGGTGCCACGATGGCCAACTTCACCTGCCTCGCCGCCGGGCGCGACGCGGTGCTGCGGCGCTCCGGCTGGAACACCGCCCGCGATGGACTTGCAGGCGGGCCGGCTGTACGTGTCATCGCCGGCGAGGACCGGCACATGGCCATCGACCTGGCGCTGCGCTACCTGGGGCTCGGCCAACCCGAACTGGTGAAGGCGGACGATCAAGGGCGCATCGAGCCCGAGGCCCTGCGGCACACCCTGGCGGCCGGCGGGCAGAGCCCCACGATCCTGATCCTCCAGGCCGGGGACATCCACTCCGGCGCCTTCGATCCCTTCCCCGAGACGATCCGTGCCGCTCGCGAGGCAGACGCCTGGGTGCACGTCGACGGCGCCTTCGGACTGTGGGCCGCCGCCTCCCCGGCGTACGCACACCTGATGGCGGGCTGCACACACGCGGATTCATGGGCGACGGACGCCCACAAGACCCTCAACGTCCCCTACGACTGCGGCCTCGCCATCGTGCGCGACCCGTCCGCGCTACGGGCGGCGATGGGCCTGCACGGCGACTACCTCATCCAGGACGAACACGGCGACCCCATCGACAAGGTCCCCGAACTCTCCCGGCGCGGCCGGGCCTTCACCGTGTGGGCCGCGCTCAGATCCCTCGGCCGATCAGGTGTGGCCGACCTCGTCGATCGGCTGTGCCGATACGCTTCGGCCTTCGCCGCCGGCATCGCGGAGATCGACGGTGCGACAGTCCTCAACGAAGTGGTGTTCACCCAGGTCTGCGCCCACTTCGGCAACGACGAACGCACGGACCGGGTACTCACCCGGCTGCTCGACGACGGCACGGCCTGGATCAGCGGCTCCACTTGGCGCGGCCGACGCGTCATGCGCATCTCGGTGAGCAACTGGTCGACGACCGACGAGGACGTGACGCGCACGCTCGACGCGATACGCCGCGCAGCCATCAGCTCCTAGAACTCTCCCGGTGATTCGGCCGATGCCGACCGCCTGACCTCCGAGCCCGTACGAGTCTGCCGCCGGCCGCTAACTCCCCTCCCCGCATGGGTCTTTGGCTCATTGGCCTACCATCTATTCGATTCCCGTCGAGCCCTTGACACCGCTCGGCCCGGCGGGAAGTGATTCTCGATGAGAGGGCAACGAGCACTTGCGATTGACAGGCAAGCACCGAATATCCATCGTTGCCGCGGCGGCCGCGGCGGCGATCGTGGGAACTCTGCAACTCCCCTCCAGCGCGTTCGGCACGGAGGACACCGGGGCGACCGCGGCGGAGGCGGCCGGCTCCCAGGCGGCTCCGCCGGCCGCCGAGGCACTCGACTCCCACGCGGAGGACTCCGCCATCCACAGCAGCGACCACACGGCCTTCAAGGACGGCGTCATGTCGCTCGGCTCGGAGGCCCCCCGGCCCGCGACGAGATCGGCCGCGGCCGCCGCCCCGGCCGCCGCCCCGGCCCCGCCCCAGGGCGAAGGGTGGAAGCTGAGCGGCGCGACCAAGTGGCTGCAGACCGGCTACACGATCAAGTTCTACGACCAGAAGTCCGCAGACTGGCTGGCCCCGTACGTACGGGCCTCCGCCGCGGACCTCCAGCGCATCACGAACCTGCCGGTCACCGTCGACACGAAGCCGGTCGGCTGGGACTACGTCAGGCCCAAGGGCGAGGTCATCGTCGGCGTCCTGCACCGCCCGTGCCTCCCGCCGGCCGGAGAAGGCAGCATGGGCAGCACCGGCTGGAAGGTCGTACGCGACGGGTCCGGCAGCGCGAACCTCAGCTGCGGCTTCACCAACTCCTCCGTGGCCGAAACCGTGACCAGCGGACACGCCTACATCGACAGCGAGTTCTTCACCTCCGCCGGCAAGCCGACAGCCGCCATGGGCGAGACGTACATGCGCAACCACATCAGCCACGAGCTCGGACACACGCTGGGCCTGACGCACGCCAACCGCAGCCTGACCAGGAGCGACTGCGTCAAGGGGACCGACTCCGGGCAGTTCCCGGTCATGTGCTCGCCCGCGTACGCCTACCAGGACAAGCGGGCGGGCACCTACGTCCAGCAGTTCGACGTCCAGGGCCTGCGCCGCCTCGCCGCCGGCGCCGGCGCCTCGCTGTCCCCCCAGGGCAGAGTGACCGGAATCGGCGCGAAGTGCCTGGACGTCAAGGGCGGAAAGGCGGCCAACGGCACGCAGATCCAGCTCTACACGTGCAACGGCTCCGCGGCGCAGTCGTGGATCCTGGGCAAGGACGGTACCTTCCGCGCGTTCGGCAAGTGCCTGGACAACGCGCGCAACGCGAGCACCAACGGCAACAAGATCAGCCTCTACGACTGCAACGGCTCCCCGGCGCAGCGCTGGTCGGTCAACGCCAAGGGCCAGATCGTCCACGTGGCGTCGGGCAAGGTCCTCGACGTGACCGGCGGCGCTACCGCCAACGGCACCGTCGTCCAGCTCTACACGGCCAACACGAACAAGCGCCAGGTCTGGGTCACCCCGAAGTAGCCCGGCCGGCTTCCGTGCGCCGTACCGGGTCCGGTACGGCGCACGGAACCAGCTCCACGGGGCGCAACGGGCGGGCTACGCGCCCAGAGACGGGCCGAGTCCGTCTCGTGACGTCCCGTCCGACAGCGCCCCACCCGTCATGTTTTACGATCCGTCCCATGACGGACGGTGCGGATCAGACGAACAACCCCCAGCAGGATCCCGGTGCGGGGCACGGTGGCTACGGCTACCCCCAGGGACAGCCCGGTGGCTACGGTTTCCCCCAGCCGGGGCAGCCGAATCCGTATCAGCAGCCCCTGCCCCAGCCGGGGTCGGCCGGCCTGCCGCCGCATCAGCCGCATCAGCCGCCCGCGCCCCCGGTCGCCTTCACGCCGTCGCCGCAGCCCGACTGGCAGGCGCTGGCCGACCGTACGGAGGCGCAGAAGCGCACGCGCAAGCGCATGTGGATGGCCGGCATCGGGCTGGTGGCGTGCGGCCTTGGCATCGGCGCGGGTTTCCTCATCCTCGACCGGACCGGCAACGGCGGGGACGAGCCCGGACCCGGCACCTCCCAGGCGGCGCCCAGCGGCCCCGCCCAGGGCAGTGCGGACGCCAACTCGCCCACCGTGCCCGGCGAGCCGAACCTGCTCCGCGACCGGTCCGGCCAGATCAACGTCGCGCTCAGCCCGGACGCCGTGATCGGCAAGGTGGACAACGGCAACGTGCTGCGCCTGCGCAGCAACGGCAACTCGTACGCGCAGGCGGCCGAGCCCGTCGTGGACGCCTCCAAGAGCTTCACCGTCTCGGCATGGGTCTACAACGAGGCCGAGGGCGGATCGCGGTTCGCCATAAGCCAGGGCGACGGCGCCTCCTACTCCTTCGAGTTGGGCCGTGAGGACAGCAACGGCAAGAAGGCCTGGGTGTTCCGGATGCAGACGGACGAAAAGGGCGCCGCGTCCACCGCCGTCGCCGCGTTCTCCGAGGGCTATCAAACGGTCCGCACCTGGGCCCTGCTGACCGGCGTGTACGACGCCCAGGGCAAGACGCTGACGCTGTACGTGGACGGCAAGGAGGCCGGTCGCGCTCCCGTGGCCCAGGCCTGGGCCGGCCAGGGGCCGTTGCAGATGGGTCGCTCCCGTCACCACGGGATCTGGAGCGGACCCTGGGCCGGCGTCATCGGTCACGTGCTGGTGTGGGACAAGCCGCTGACGGCGGATCAGGTGCTCGCGCTCAAGGGCGGAAAATTGGACAAGGAGATCAAGCCGGTCGCTTCTTGGCTGGTCGGTTGAGCTGACGCAATCGGTCGAGCTGGCGCAATCGGTCGAACTGGCGCAATCGGTCGACCTTTCCGCCCGGATTCGACCCTGTTTGATCATCATGCCCGGATCGCGGCGGTGGATGGGCGCCGCGCGATTCGGCTAAGGTCTCGGCTGGCCCCCTGACCGCGGGCCATGTCCGTACGGCAGAACACCTAACAGACCGCCCGACTCGGGCGTGCGGGCCAAGACTCCACGACGTGAAGGCTCCTCACGTGCCCAGGCACTCCTGAGCCGTCGTTCTCGTCTGGCACCGGGGGATGCATTGAATACGCTTTCCATCGTGATTCCCGCGCTCAACGAGGCACCCAATCTGCCCACCGTGGTGGATTCGGTACCCACCGCGGAGCTCAAGGCCATGGGCTGGGAGACCGAGGTCATAGTCGTCGACAACGCCTCCACCGATGACACGGCCGCAGTGGCCGCCTCACTCGGCGCCACGGTCGTGTCCCAGCCGGCGCGGGGCTACGGAAACGCCTACCACGCCGGCTTCCGCGCGGCGAAGGGCGACGTCATAGCCACCGGCGACGCCGACTGCACCTATCCTTTCGACGCGTTGCCGGAGCTGCTGATCACGCTGACCGAGCACGACGTCGAGTTCATGACGACCGACCGGCTGCGCCGCGAGAACCGCTCGGCGATGAAGAGGTCCCACACCATCGCCAACCACGCCTTGAGCGCCCTGAGCCGGGCCCTGTTCCGCAACGGGCTGCGCGACTCGCAATCCGGGATGTGGCTCTTCCGGCGCTACGTCTGGGACGGCGTCGACGTGCTGTCGACCGGCATGGCCTTCTCCCAGGAGATCAAGAACGCCGCGACCCGCGCGGGCTTCCGGTACCTCGAAGTGCCGATCGAGTACCGCAACCGCCAGGGCGAGGTGAAGCTCAACGCACTGCCCGACGGCATGGCCAATCTGCGCCAGCTCTTCGAGCACCGCTTCCGCCGCAGCGCCGACGGCCGAGGGCGTCCGATCCACGAGCGGCGGCACACGACGGTATGAGGAAGCGTCTGATCCGGGCCGCCCTGGCACTCGTCCTGGGCACCGGACTGTGTGCGGGCGCCTGGGCCCTGCCCCCGGTGCGGACGGTACTTCTGGAATCGTTCACGCGTCAACAGTCCTCGTTCATCGAGCTCTACTTCACCGAGAACCCGCGGTTCGACGGGGCCAGCGTGCTCGCGCCCTTCGCCCTGAACGACCACGGCTCGGGGGCCCGCACGCTGCTCGTCACCCTCACCGTGGAGGCCAAGGACGGCAAGGTGCTGGCCACCGAGACGTACACCGTCGAGCCCCACCAGGGCGCGGCCGTCACGGTGACCGCCCGGGTACGCGCCAAAGGGGCCGAAGTCGACATGATCCGGCTTTCCCTGGTCGGCCACCCCCAAACCCTCCACTTCCGCTTCGGCCAGCCCCCGGAACTCTGATGCGCACCGTTCTCCAGATCACCCCGTACTACCCACCGCACCTCGGCGGCCTCGAACGCGTCGTGCTGCACCTGTCGCGCCGGCTCGCCGAACGCCACGACGTGCGCGTCGTCACCACCGGCCTCGGCTCCGGCGGCGCGCCGCGGCGCGCACGGCAGGACGGCGTGGCCGTACGACGGCACCGCGCCACCGAGGTCGCCCACACCGCGATCGCCCCCGGAATGCTCCTCTCCCTGCTGGCCGCGCCGCGCGGCGCCATCCTGCACGCGCACTGCGCACACGCCCTGCTGCCGGAGACGGTGGCGCTCGCCGCACGCCTCCGGCGGCAGCCGTTCCTGCTCCACTTCCACCTCGACGTGGACGCCAGCGGGCGCCTCGGCGGACTCCTGCCCGCGTACAAGAAGCACGTCTTCGGCCGGGTCGCGCGCGCCGCCGCCGCGATCATCGTGCTGACCGGGCAGCAGGCCCGCTTCGTACGGGACGCCTACCGGGTACCGGCCTCTCGCGTGCACGTGGTGCCCAACGGCGTCGGCCCGGAGTTCTTCCGTCCCGCCGCGTCCGCGTCCCCCGGCGAAGCGTCCGCGCCCGCCCCCCGTCCGCTGCACCTGCTCTACGTCGGCCGGCTCAGCGCCCAGAAGAACGTGGCACGGTTGCTCGACGCGATGAGCCTCGTCCGCGCACCGGTCCGACTGCGCATCGTCGGCGACGGCGAACTCGGCGGCGAGCTGCGCGCGCGGGCTGCCCGGCTCGGACTGGACCCGTACGTCGAGTTCACCGGCCCCCTGCACGGCGAGGAACTCCTCGCCGCGTACGGGGACGCCGACGCCTTCGTCCTTCCCTCGGACCGCGAGGGCATGCCCCTGTCCGCGCTGGAGGCGATGGCCTCCAGGCTGCCGGTGCTCGCGACCGACGTGCCGGGCAACACGGAGCTGCTCGGCGGCGTCGGCCTGCTGGCCGCGCCCGAACCCGCCGCGCTCGCCGCCGCGGTGGACCGCCTCGCGGCGGACCCCGCGCTGCGCCGCGAGCTGGCCGGGCGCAGCGCCGAGCGGGCCCGCCGACACACCTGGGAGGAAGTGGCGCGGCAGGTGGAGGACGTCTACCGGAGGGCCGGCATATGACCGTCTCCCCCTGGCTGCGGGGGCGGCTCGGCATCCTGCTGAGCCTCGGCCCCGCATGCGCCGTCGAAACACTGCCCGGCGTTCCCGGGCTCCTGCTGGCTCCCGTAGGACTGTGGCTGCTCCTCGTCGCTCCCGTCCTGCTGCTGCGCGGTCTCACCGACCGAGTGGTCTCCACCCGGAGCGGCTCGGTCCTGCTGGCGGCCGGTCTCGCCGTCGTCCTGGACATCCTGGTGGCACTGGCCGCGAACACGCTGCTGCCGGTCGTCGGAGTGGAACGGCCGCTGACCCGGCTGGTGCTGGCCGCCGCGACCACCGCCGTACTCCTCCTCCTCGGCGTCTTCGCGCCCGAGCCGAAGCGGCCGCTGCTGCGCGGCGGGCCCCGTCGCGGCGCCCGCCCGGTGGCGTGGACGGCCGGAGCGGCGCTGCTGCTCTCCGTGGCCGGCCCGATCCGCCTCAACAACGGTCTGGGCGGGGCGGTCGCCACCGCCGCCCTGGTCGCCGTCACCGCGCTGCTCGTCCTCCTGCTGCTGCGCCGCCACCGGTACGCCCCGCCCGTGCTCGAGGCGGGGATCTACGCGGCCTCCGCCGCCCTGCTCCTGCTGACCTCGCTGCGCGGCTGGTACATCACCGGGCACGACATCCAGCGGGAGTACCTCTACTTCCGGCTCACCCTCGGCGGCGAGTTCTGGGACATCTCCGCCTACAGCGACCCGTACAACGCCTGCCTGAGCATCACCCTGCTCCCGGTGAGCCTCTTCCGGCTCACCGGGATCGAGGACATCTACGTCTTCAAGGCCGTCCTCCCGCTGCTGTTCGCGCTGACCCCGGTGCTGGTCCACCGCGCGGTGCGCAACGTGGCCTCCCCCCTCGTGGCGCTGCTCTCCGCCGTGTTCTTCATGGCGTTCCCGACGTTCTTCACGGACATGCCCTTCCTCGGCCGGCAGGCGATCGCCTTCCTGCTGCTGGGCTGCGCGATGCTCGTACTGACGGACGTCCGGCGGCCGCTGCGCGTGCGGCGCGTGGTGTTCACGGTGCTCCTGGCCGGAGTGGTCCTGTCGCACTACTCGACGATCTACGTGGTCGTCGGCACGCTGGCGACGGCCTTCGCCGTGGACAAGGCCGGGCGACGGGTCTTGCGCCCGGGCGGCCGCGGAGCGCGGCACAAACGCGGACAGGAGCCCGTCCCCTCCTTCCTGACCTGGTGGATCGTGGCCCTCCCGGCCGCGCTCGCGCTGCTGTGGGCGGGCCCGATCACCCACACGGGCGGCCAGCTGGAGAGCACGCTGAGGGTCGTAGCGAGCGATCTGTTCGGTACGGGCGGCGCCCAGGGAGGCTCCTCCGACACCCGCCACAGCCTCTTCGGCGGCGGCGGCGTCACCCCCCAACAGCGGCTCGCCGAGTACCGCGAGGACACCGTCGGACACACACGGGCCGATCGCGCCGAAGGCAAGTACCCGCCCCTGGAGGGCATCTCGAAGTACCCGACGCCCGTCGCCGAGAAGGAGAACCTGCCGCTCACCGCCGTCGGACGGGCCCTCGATTCCCTCGGCGTGAGCGTGCCGGGGCTGAACGGGGTCCTGCGTCAGGCCGCGGCCCTGCTGCTCCAGGTCCTGGTCCTGGTCGGGTTCGTGGTCGCGGTGCGGGGCCGCACCAGTCCGTTCGCACCCGCCCGGGACCAGATCACCCTGACCGCCGGCGCGTTGACGATGCTGGCCCTGTTCACGCTGGTGCCGCAGCTGTCGGTGGACTACAGCGTGCTGCGCGCCTTCCAGCAGGGACTGCTGTTCTTCGCGCCCTTCATCGCCGCCGGCGCGCTCTGGGCGGTCCGCTGGGCGGGACGCCGGGCCGTTCCCCTCCTGTGCGTGCTCGTCGCGGGGCTGATGCTCGACCTGACCGGCGTGGTGCCCAAGGCACTCGGCGGCTACCCGGCGCAGCTCTCCCTCAGCAACTCCGGCCCCGCCTACGACATCTACTATCCGCACGCCGAGGACCGACGGGCCGCGATGTGGCTCAACCGGCGGGCGGGCGGCGACGACGTCGTCGTGCAGACCGACCGGTACTCCTTCAGCCGGCTCCAGACCCTGTTCACCGTGCGCACGCAGGACAGCATCCACCCCGCCCTGCTGCGCTCCCAGTCCTACGTACTGCTCGGCGACACCCCGGCCCGCAAGGACGAGGTCACCCTCTTCTTCCGGGGCGACCTGGTGACGTACCGGTATCCGCGGAACCTGCTCGATGCGACCCGCAACCTCATCTACAGCAACGAAGGGGCCGTGATCTACCGGTGAACCGGACACAGCGGCAGCCGCGGGTCCTTCTCGTCAGCCACTACTACCCGCCGCACGTGGGCGGCATCGAGAACGTCGTCCGCAACGAGGCCCTGTACCTGGCCCGCCAGGGCGCCGACGTCACCGTCCTCACCAGCGGGGACCGCGGCGCGACGCGCGAGGACGACGGCGTCCGCGTCGTGCGCGTCGCCGCGTCGAACGCGGTGGAGCGCCGGGCCGGCGTACCCTTCCCGCTGTTCGCCCCCACACTGCTGTCCGCCGCTCTGCGCTGGGCCCGCCGCGCCGACGTCGTCCACGTCCACGACTGCCTGTACGCCTCGTCCTGGGCGGCCGGACTGGCCGCGGCCGCCACCCGGACCCCGACCGTGGTCACGCAGCACGTCGGCCTGGTCGCGCACCCCTCGGCGCCGGTGCGCGCGGTGCAGCGCGTCGTCTACGCCCTCGCCGGCCGGCCCCAGCTGCGACGCGCCCGCCGGGTGTTCACCGTCAACGCGGACGTCGCCGCGTTCGTCCGGGCCCTCGGCGCCCCCGCCGACGCCCACCGCCATCTCGCCAACGGGGTCGACACGGAGCTGTTCCGGCCGTCGACGGGTCCCGCGCAGCGGGCGGCGGCCCGCGCGCGGTTCGGCCTGCCCGCCGAGCGCACCCTGGTGCTGTTCGCGGGCCGGCTCGTTCCCAAGAAGGGCTACGCGCTGCTCCTGGAGGCGCACGCGTCCGAAGCCGCGTCCGAAGCCGGCTACCAACCCGCGTACGACCTGGTGTTCGCCGGGGACGGCGGCGGCGATGGTCCCGCGCTGGCCGGCCGGACCGGCGTCCACCACCTCGGCGCCCTGTCCGCCGAGGACCTCGCCGAGGTCTACAGGGCGTGCGACGTGTTCGCGCTGCCCTCCACCGCCGAAGGCTTCCCGCTGACCGTTCAGGAGGCCATGGCCTCCGGGATGCCCGTCATCACCACCGACGATCCCGGATACGCGCCCTACGGCCTGGACCAGGATGTCGCGCTGCTGGTGCCCCGTGAGACGCCGGCCCTGCGCGCCGCGCTGGACGCCCTCGCCGCGGACCCCCCGCGCCGGGCCGCGATGGGCGCCGCCGCGCGTGCGCTGGCCGTGGACTCCTTCGGCTGGGAGCGGCACGTGACCGCGCTGCTCGGTCACTACCGGGACGCCATCCGTGGGTAGGCACGCCCGCCCGGCGGACCAGATGTTCCGGAGCTCCTTCTTCCTGCTGGCGTCGACGGTGACGACGGCAGGGCTGAGCTTCCTGTTCTGGGTGGTCGTCGCCCGCTTCTACCCTCCCGAGCAGGTCGGGCTGGCCACCTCGCTGATCTCGGCGACCTCGCTGCTGGCCTACCTCAGCATGTTCGGCCTGAACAGCACCCTGATCCGCTTCCCCGCGAACGAAGCGGCCCGCGACGGGCAGATCACGCAGTCCATGGCCCTGGTGGTGCTGGTGTCCTGCGCCGCCGCCGGCGTCTACCTGCTGGGGCTGCCCTGGTACGGGCACAAACTGCTGTTCATCCGGGACCAGCCCCAACTGGCAGTCCTCTTCGCGCTGTTCTGCGCCTGCGCCGCGGTGAACCTGCTCGTCAAGGCCGTCTTCATCAGCGCCCGCATGGCGCAGTACAACGTGCTCTTCGACGGCGTCCTCCAAGGCCTCGCCAAGATCGCCGCGCCCATCGCCCTCGTCGGCTTCGGCGCGGTCGGCATCGTCGGCTCGGCGGGCATCGGCTACGTCGTGGCCGTGGTGGCGGCGTTGCTCCTGCTCCGGCGCCGCCTGGGCTTCCGGTTCGACTTCCGCAGCCGTGGCACCCGGCTGCGCGAACAGCTCCGTTTCTCCGTCGCCAGCTACGTCTCCAGCCTGATCAATCTGGCTCCCGTGCTGATCACCCCACTGATCGTGCTGCAGAAGCTGGGGGCCTCGGAGGCCGGTTACTACTTCGTCGCGTTCCAGATCGCCGCGCTGCTGAACTCCGTCTCCACCGCCGTGGGGGAGGCCGTCTTCGCCGAGGTGTCCTCGGACGAGTCCCGCTTCGGCGAGCTGCTGCGCCGGTCAGGGAAGATCATCGCCGCCGTTCAGGTCCCCGCCGTCACCGTCGTCGCCGCCGGCAGCGGGCTGCTCCTGCTCATGTTCGGGGCCGGCTACGCGTCCGCCGCGCGGGGCCTGCTGAGCGTGCTGGCCGTCGCGGCGCTCGCCGTCGCCCTCAACACCTGGGCCTGCTTCGGGCTGAAGCTCGCCCAGCGGATGAAACAACTGATCACCGCCAACGTCATCCTCGCCTGCACCACCATCGGCCTGGCCGCGCTGTGGGCACCGCGCGGGCTGATCTGGGTCGGATGCGCCTGGGGCCTGGGGAACCTGGCCGCCGGCCTGTTCGCCGCGGCCGCCCTGCTGCGCGGCCGGCCCTCCGCGCCCCGTCCTCCGGAGCCGGACGTCGACCCCGGGCCCGGCTGGTCCCCGGTCGACACTCTCCAACTGCGCGCCGTCCGCCTCCCCGGCCCGGCGACCGCCCCGACACCCGCCGTATCGACTGCCGAGAGGTACCGCCCGTGAAGATCGTGGTGATCAACGCCTACGTCCGGGAGAACGCCGGCGACGCCGCGCTGCTGTCCGTCTGCCTGCGCCAGATCCGCCAGGCCTTCCCGGGCGCCGCCGTCTGCGTCGCGGGAATGGAGGACCCCGCCGTGCACCCCACCTTCGAGGGCGCCCCCAACCTCGGCTCCATCCGCCGTCACGTCGCCGACGGCACGGTCTCCCTGACCCGCCGTCTCCTGCGCAAGCTGCACGTCGGCGCGGTCGGCGCCGGGCTGCTCCTGCTTCCCCGCGCCGCGGCCGTCCTCCTGCGACGGACCCTGCCCGCCGAGGCCCGACGTGAGGCGGACGCCCTGGCCGGAGCCGATCTGGTGGTCTCCACCGGAGGCGCCTACATCCTGGCCCGCCCCGGGCTCGACGGCCACCAGAACGTCTTCTTCGTCCTCCTGCCCGTCCTGCTGGCGCAGCGGGCGGGCGTACCGGTCGTCTTCGCCCCGCAGTCCTACGGGCCGTTCCCGGCCGTCGCCCAGCGCCGGCTCGTCGCCCGGGCCCTCGGCCGTTCCCCGCTGGTGCTCGTCAGGGAGGACGTCAGCGTGGACCAACTGCGCGGCTGCGGACTGCCCGCTTCGGCCCTCGCCCGCGGAGTCGACTCCGGCTTCGCCTTCGATCCGCCGCCCGTCTCCGACTGGCGGGCCCGCCTCGGCGTCGGCCCGGACGAGCGGCTGGTCGCGGTCACGGCCCGGCGCTGGCTCGCGCCGGCCGCCCAGGACGCGTACGAGCGGGCCCTGGCCGAGACCATCGACGCCGTGCAGGCCACCGGCGCCCGCGTCGTGCTCGTTCCCCAGGTCAGCACCGACTACCTGGGCGACGACGACCGGATCGTGGAGCGCCGGATCGCCGCGCGCTGCACCGGGGCGCCGCTGCTGATCGACGAGAGCGTGGACTACCGCGACCTCAAAGGCGTCTACGGCGAGTGCGTCCTGCTGATCGGCACCCGCTTCCACTCGGTGATCTTCTCTCTCACCAGCGGCGTTCCGTGCGTGGCCATCGAATACGAACACAAGACCCGCGGCATCATGGCCGACCTCGGCCTCGGCGCGTACGTGCTGCCCATCGCGGACGTCACCCACGCCCGGCTCTGGGCGCTCGTGGAGCCGCTGCTCCGCGACGACACCGGCTACCGGGAGCTGCTGGCACGGCGTCTGCCCCGCTACGTCACCGAGGCCGAGCGCTTCCCGGAGCTGCTACGGGCCGCGGCGTGAGGCGCCGTACGGTGGCCGTCGTCACCCCCTACTACCCGCCGCACCTCGGCGGGGTGGAGCAGTACGCCGCCCGGGTCGCCCGCGCCGTGCGCGACACCCCCGATCTCGACGCCGTCGTCCTCACCAGCCGCAGCGGCCCGCGCACCGAGACCGCCGTCGAGGACGGGGTGCGGGTGATCCGGCTGGGCTCCTGGATCCGGCTGTCCAACACCCCGCTGAGCCCCCTGTGGCCGCTCCAGCTGCGGTACTGGCTGTGGCGGACGGGCGCCGACGTGATCCACGCCCACGCGCCCGTACCGGGCTTGGGGGACCTCGCGGTGGCCGTCGCGGGACGCCGGCCGTCCGTGCTGACGTACCACGCGGGCTCGATGCGCAAGGGCGGCCCCGGCACGGGCACCGCGGACCGGCTCATCGGCCTGTACGAACGGCGGGTGCTGCCCCGGGTGTTCGCGCGGGCCCGCGCGTTGGTGGCCGTCTCCCCGGTGTCCTTGGCCGCGGCGCGCCCGGGCGCGCTGGAGATCAGCCCGGGCGTGGACACCGCCCGGTTCACGCCGGGCGCGCCGCCCTCCGAGCGGCAGCCGGTCCTCCTCTACGCCGGACGGATCGACCGTTCCTCGGCGTGGAAGGGGGTGGACGTCCTGGTCCGGGCCCTGACCGAGGTGCCCGGGGCGCGGCTGCGCCTGGTCGGCGGCGGCGACGCGGTGGCCGACCAGCTCGCGCTGGCGAAGTCCCTCGGAGTCGGGGACCGGGTCTCGGCGTCCGGGGAGCTGACGGGGCCGGAGCTCGTGGAGGCGGTCCGGGGGGCCGCCGTGCTGGCCCTGCCCTCGCTGACCGAGGCGGAGTCGTTCGGAATGGTGCTGGTGGAGGCCATGGCGTGCGGCACACCCGTGGTCGGCTCGGCGGTGGGCGGCATCCCGTACGTCATCGCGGACGGCCGCACCGGCCTGCTGGTGCCGCCCGGGGACGCCGGGGCCCTGGCGGCGGCCTGCCGCAGGCTGTTGGAGGACGGCGAGCTGGCGGACCGGCTGGGTGCGGCGGGGCGGCGATCGGCCGTCGAGCGCTTCGCGTGGGACGGCCTGCTGGCCCGGTACCTGGAGCTGTTCCGGTCCCTGTAGCGCGCCTGCCCCGGCGGCCCCGGCGGCCCCGACGACCTCGGCGCCCCACCGGTGGCGCGTCCCGCTACCGGGGGTGCTTCCTCTTGTACTCCTCGATGGCGGAACGGAGGGTGGCGAACGACGGTTTCGCCGAGCCGTCGTAGCGGCGCAGCCCGTAGTACTTGGAGTGGCTCTTGTCCTCGCCGGTGGCCGTGTCCTGATGGGCGAACCAGAACGCGGCCGCCACGTACTTGTCCTGCGCGGCCGTCGGCACGGTGTCGGTGGCGATCCTCGCCTGGAACTCCTCCGTGACGTGGGTGATGTTCTCCGTCCGCGCCTTCTCGCCGGCCGCGGCGTTCCCCGTACCGTTGGTGGGCGCACCGGTCTCCGTCAGCCAGACGGGCATGCCCGGGGTCCCGTGCCGCTCGGCGACGCCGACCAGGTTCTCACCGGCGCTGCTGATCTCCTTGAAGACCTTGCCGTCGTGGGGGAGCTGGGGCCAGGCATAGGGGTGGTAACTGAGCGCGTCGACCACCTTGTTGCCGCCGAGCTGCGAGACCTGCTCCAGGAAGTCGAGGTGGGAGACGTACTTGATGGGCTCCCACGTGCCGACGGCGGCGAGCCCGCCCATCAGCAGGTACGCCGTCGGGTCGGCCTCTCGCAGCGACGCGGCGGTGGTCTTCAGCAGCGCCGTGTAGGCCTTCGCGTCGGGCTTGGGATACCAGAACTGCGGGATGTTCGGCTCGTTCCAGATCTCCCAGGTGTGCACGCCCTGGGGCGCGTAGCGCAGCGCCGCCAGCCTGGCGAAGGCGGCGAACCGCGCGGGGTCGGCCGGCGGACAGGAGGGCCGGGCGTCGGAGCAGGACGCGGCGCGCGCCCACCCGGGGGTGTACGCGATGGTGGCGAGGATCTCCAGATTGCGCTCACGGGCCGCCTTGACGACCCGGTCGAAGCGCTTCCACTGGTAGCTGTCCGAGCTGTCGGGCTGGATGTTGTTCCAGGACAGGTCCACCCGGATCCACGTCGTGCCGAGGCCGACCGCGTCGTTGAGGGCGGCGGCCAGGCCCTCGTCGGACTTCCAGGTGAGGGCGTCACCGTAGGAGAGGCCGAGCCGCAGGTCGTGTTCCTTGGGTGGTTCGGGGGGCCGATGGGAGCCGCCGGCGACACGTCCCGCCGCTTCGGACGCCGAAGGGGACGGTGACGATGCCGCGATGACCGTCGCCACCGTCGCCACGACGAAGGAGATGACGGCGGTGACGACCCGCTGACGTTTGTTCGAGTGGCCCACCATGGGGATCAGCCTAGGGCAAGCTTGCGAGCCGCTCGCTTCCGGCTGTTGGAGTGAGACCAGTGACGTTTCTGTAGTGAACGCGCTACGCCGTTGGAGTGAGTAAAGACTCCGTAGGGACTGGTTCTCGGGATCCCCACGAAATGATCAGGGTTGAGTAAAGAGCCGTCGTGTCGCGGCTGACTCGCCTTCACCCCTGTGCAACACACCCCTTGGAGGAGCCGGACGATGACTTACGGGAACAAGCTGCGAGAAGAGATCGCCGAGCCGGGGACGACCCCCCTCATCGGCGTGTACGACATGTACTCGGCGTCGGTTGCGGCTGAGCACTACGACGGGATGTTCGTCTCCGGCTTCGGGTTCGCCGCTTCGTACTACGGACTGCCCGACATCGGGTTCATCGCCTGGCCGGACATGCTGGCCTTCGTCCAGCGGCTGCGCGGAGCGTTCCCCCGACACCACCTGCTCGTGGACATCGACGACGGTTACGTCGATCCCGAGGTGGCCTGCCACGTCGTGGAGGGGCTGGAGCGCATCGGTGCCTCCGGCGTCATCCTGGAGGACCAGAAGCGCCCACGAAGGTGCGGCCACGCCGACGGCAAGCAGGTCCTGCCGCTCGCCGAGTACCTGGAGAAGCTGGACCTGGTGCTGGCGACCCGCAGGGACCTGGTGGTCGTCGCCCGCACGGACGCCACCGAGGAGGCCGACATCCTCCACCGGGCAGAGGCCCTGGCGGCCACGGACGCCGACGTCGTCCTGGTCGACGGGGTCCGCAGCGTGGAGTGGATCCGGCGGATCCGGGAGGTCGTCGGCGGCAAGCCGCTGCTGTTCAACCAGATCGCCGGCGGCAAGTCGCCGCGTCTCTCGCTCAGCGAGCTGGCCGAGCTCGGTATCAACGTGGCCATCTACAGCACGCCCTGCCTCTTCGCCGCGCACCGGGCGATGGACACGGCCCTCACCGAACTCCGTCTGGTCGACGGGCGGTTGCCCGCCACCGACGAGAGCGGTGAGATCGGAGTCGGCGAGTCCACCAGGCTGCTGACGAAGAACATCGCCCGGCACCGACACGTGCCCGCCTCGCGCGAGAGCGTGGGCGCGTGACCCTGGCGCGGATCCGGGCGGCCGCCGCTGTCGCCGTGGCCCTGATGGCGGGCGGCGCGACGCCCGCCGCGGCGGGCGACAGCCTGATCACCGTGATCGACAACTCACACGCCGAATCGGACTCCCTGGTGGAGGTCGACCGGTCCGCCAACCTCCAGAGCGGCAGCGGCACTTCGGGCAGCGACCACGACGGCAGCGCCGTGGACATGCTCGCCACGCTGGTCGGAGCAGTGCGCTCCGGTGAAGGAGGACGCTGACTGCGGGACGCCTGCGTCATGACCGGCGACGAGAGGGCCGGGGCCCGCTGGGGTCCCGGCCTTTCAGCGCCACTCTCAACGGGGACGTCCAACCGATGGCGGGACTCGCGGTGCGGTTGCGGGGACTCGGCGCGGAGGTGCGGATCTGCGCGCCGCCGGACGAGGAGTTCGCGAAGCTGCTGGCCGGTGTCGGCGTGGAACTGGTGCCGGCCGCAGAGCCGATACGCACGGTGGTCACCGGGGGCACGGCGCCTCCGTCGACCGAGGCCTGCCCCAGCGCGCGGCCGCGTTGGTCGCCGAGCAGTACGAGGCGGTCGCCGCGGCGGCCGAGGGATGTGACGCGGTGGTGGCGACCGGCCTGGTCCCGGCCGTGGCCGCGGCGCGGTCGGTGGCCGAGCAGCTGGGCCTGCCCTTCGTGTACGTGAGCTACTTCCCGACCATGCTGCCGTCGCCGCACCACGCGCCGCACCCGCTGCCGCTCTGGCCGTTCCCCGCGGACATGACCGACAACCGGGAGCTGTGGGAGCTGAACGCCCGCAGCTTCAACGGGCTGTACGGCCCGGGGATCAACGCTCACCGGGTGTCGATCGGTCAGCCGCCGGTGGACGACGTCCGCAGCCACGTCTTCACCGACCGGCCGTGGCTGGCGGCTGATCCGGTCCTGGGGCCGTGGCCGGAGCCGGCGGACCTCGGCGTCGTACAGACCGGCGTGTGGATCCTGCCGGACGAACGGCCGCTCCCGGCCGAGTTGGTGGCGTTCCTGGATGCCGGCGAACCGCCGGTGTACGTGGGCTTCGGCAGCATGCCCATGCGCGAGTCGAAGGACGTCGCCCAGGTGGCCGTCGCGGCGGTGCGCGCGCAGGGCCGCCGCGTACTCCTCTCCCGCGGCTGGGCCGACCCGGGCCTGATCGACGACCAGGACGACTGCTTCGCCGTGGGCGAGGTCGACCACCAGGCTCTGTTCGGCCGGGTGGCCGCCGTCGTGCACCACGGCGGCGCGGGCACCACGACGACGGCCGCCCGGGCCGGCGCGGCCCAGGTGGTGGTACCGCAGTTCGTGGACCAGCCGTACTGGGCCGGCCGGGTGGCCGAGTGGGGCATCGGCGCGGCACACGACGGTCCGACTCCGACCTTCGAGTCCCTGTCGGCCGCGCTCAGGACGGCCTGTCCCCTGAGACCCGCGCACGTGCGAGGGCCGTTGCCGGAACGATCCGCACCGACGGAACGACGGTGGCCGCGAAGCTGCTGCTCGACGAGCTCAGCCGGGAAAGGCGGCCAGTGAACGACTGAACGCCGTCCTTGGGTGCTGTTCCGCGAACTGGCTGCGCGGGAGCCTGATGGCATGATGAGGGAGTGATAGGCGAATCGGCTCGGCTCGGAGCCAAGAAGTGCGTCCTCTTTGATGTCGACGGCACGCTGATCGATGCCGTCGACAACCAGCGCCGGGTGTGGCGGGTGTGGGCCCAGCGCTACGGGCTGGACCCCGATGAGGTCTACCAGGTGGCCTTGCGGACGCGGCCGTTGGAAACCTTCGCGCAGGTCGCTCCGGACCGCGATCCGCAGGAGTGCCTGGCCCTGCTGCATGAGCTGGAGGACGAGGACGTGCGGTCCGGTGTGTACGCGGCGTTCGACGGTGCCTCTGAGCTCCTTCGGGCTCTGCCGCCCGGGGCGTGGGCGCTGGTGACCTCCAACTACGAGCACCGGGTGCTGGGACGCTTCGCGCGGACCGGCCTGCCGGCCCCCGAGGTCATCGTGGACGCCGCCTCCGTGGAGGAGGGCAAGCCCTCGCCGGTCCCTTATCTGCTGGCCGCCAAGAGGCTCGGTGTCGAGCCGCAGGACTGCCTGGTCATCGAGGACGCTCCTTCCGGTGTCCGGTCCGGGCTGCGTGCGGGCATGACGGTGTGGGGCGTCAACGCCGCCGTCGCGGTGGACGGCGTGCACCGTCACTTCGGGACTCTGAACGAAGCGGCCGGCGCCATCCTCGACTTCACCTCGGTGGCGGTTTCATCGGCTGAAGGCTGAAGGCCGCTCTCTGAGCCGCCGCGGGGCACCAGGGTGGCGGCTTTGGTGTTCCGGCTGTGGGGGCAGGGCGGTCTCGGTCACGCCGTGGCGAGCACCGCCGTGGTTCGCCACGGCGTGTGCGAGGCCGCCCTGGGTGCGTTGTCAGTTGGTCGGGGTCGGTGTGGTGGCTTCGGCGTGGTGCTGGGGCGAGCCCGCGGGGTGGAAGTGGGGGATGCGGTGTGGGGGAACGATGGCGGGGAGGAGGAGGTTCCACAAGTCGGTCACTCGGGTGTGCAGGTCCTCGCGGCGCGTGCGGACGTGTGAGGTGACCTGGATGCCGGTGAAGGATCCGACCAGGAGGGTCGACAGGGCGTGGATGTCGAGCGTCGGGTGTATGTCGCCGTGTTCCTGGGCCGGTCTCAGACAGCTGAGGCAGGTGTCGATCCAGGTGTCGTAGGGGGTGGGGTCGGGTTTGGTGAAGGAGCCGAACTCGATGACCAGGCGGATGCCGGCGCGTATGCGGACGTTGGTGCGTAGTCCGTGGGCCATCTGGTGGGTGAGGTCGATGACGGTCTGGAGGCCCGGGTTCTCGAGGGCGGGGACGTTCTCGGAGACCTGGAACTGCTCGTCCATCAGGGTGCGGGCGAGCGCTTCCTTGGACGGGAAGTGGAAGTAGAGGGCGCCTTTGGTGACTCCGGCGTGTTTGACGACGTCGCTGAGGCTGGTGCCGTCGAATCCGCTGTGGTCGAAGGCGATGGCCGCGCCGTCGAGGATGGCCTGCCGAGTGATCTCGGCCCGTTCCTGTCTGGCCCTCGCCACGTACTCGTCCCCTCCGGTTGTCGCCCGTGAGCGCTGTCCCGCTGCGATGCGTCGTCAATGTAGTCGGGCAACCCGAAAGAAAACCAGTCGACAGGTACTTTTTTGTGGGGGTGGGGGAGTGGTTTGAGGCTTGTGGGGCTTGTTGAGTCGTTTCTTCTTGGGCGGCAAGGAGGGTTTGCGGAGCAACGGCGCTGAACAGACCGGGAGTTGGGATGTGGTCCCGCGGTTGTCGCCATGGGTGTCGCAGGCCTCTTCGACGCCCCGGCCGGTTGACGGCTTCCCCCACGGCGCCGGGGCCAACTGCGCACCTTTACCCGTACTTCCTGCCCTCCCGAGCCCCCCAGGTTCCGCCGGGCGCCGACATCACCACGGAGGCGGCAGCCCGTTGACGCCTGTCCCGTCACGTACGCCTTTGCCGCCCCGCCCCGCTGCGGCGCGAGCGCGCACCGGGCGTGACGGGCGCGTCACCACCCGCGCCTTTCGAAAACCTGCACATCGTGTGCGCGATCGGGCCGTCCCGCCCCGCCGACCCCGCGGTATGTCGGATATGCCCCATCCGATTGATGCAGGTTTGCCCCATTTCGTTCCGTGTAAGCAGGGGGCGGCCCGTATCTGTTACTCGATCTTGTGAAGAAGTCGTCACTATTCGGTGAATGAAGCTGCACGCTCGTCGTCAGAGGTGGCCGTCTGCCCGTGATGGGGCGTCAACGGGATTGGGCGAGTAGCCCGTTCGCGTGCTTTCATCTTGCGCACCGCGGCAGTCAAGAATGGCGGCCGAGTTCTGGGCTGCCCAGCCTCCGCGGATATGAATTCCTCCCCTAATGAAAGGTGCGCGTCATGCGTAACGACATCGAGACCCGTGAGATCGCCGACACCGAGCTGGACGCCGTCTCCGGCGGCATCATCAGCGTGAACGGCGGCCTGGCCGGCGCCCTGACCAGCGATGCCAGCAGCGTCGTCGGCCTCGTCGGCTCCCTCGACACCGTCCAGGCCGCACAGGGCATCGCCTCCAGCGTCCCCGGCCTGGTCTCCGGCATCAGCGGCGTTTCGGTGAACACCGGTCGCGCCGGTCTCTGATCGGGATATCCCCATGAACCCCGGAGCGTGCTCCACAGCTCCGGGGTTCATGGCTGCCCGCCCAACCCGACCGACAACACCGCGTGCCCGACCGATACGAATGCAGTTGAAGGAATAGCCCGTGCAGTTTCGCCAAAAGGCCCTTTCCAAGCTGCAATCGCCCGAAGAACTCGACTTGCCCGTGGGCTTCGCGCGCCCCCAAGGGCGGCTCGTCCTGGCCGTCACGGTCATCGCCATGGCCGCCGCCGGCTTCTGGGCCTTCACCGGCACCGTGACCTCCAAGCTGAGCGCACCCGGGATCCTCACCCATCCCGAAGGCAGTTACGTGCTGCAGAGCCCGGTCGCGGGACAGGTGACCGGGGTCCTCGCTGAGGAGGGCCAACTGCTGGCCCCCGGTGCGCCCCTGCTCAACGTCCGTACGGAGCAGGGTGACCGCCCCGTGCGCGTGGTGGCCGGCGGCCGGTTGACGACCTTGGTCGCCAAGGTGGGTTCGGTCGTCGCGACCGGCGCGGACGTGGCGACCGTGGAACGTGTGAAGAATCCGGAGGACCCGTTGGTGGCCGTGCTGTACGTGACCGGCGGCAGCGGCTCGGCGATCGCCGTGGGCGCCCAGGTCGACCTGAGCGTCCAGTCGGTGCCCCAGCACCAGTACGGCGTGCTGCGCGGCCGCGTCAAGGCGGTCGGCCGCGCGCCCCAGACGCAGGCCCAGATCAGCGGCTTCCTCGGCGACAGCGGGCTGGCCGAACAGTTCTCCCGCCGCGGCAACCCGGTCGCGGTGCTCGTACAACTGGAGCGCTCGAAGGCCCAGTCCGGCTACCGGTGGTCCTCCGCGGACGGGCCCCCGTACGCCATCGACTCGATGACGCCGGTCACCGGCGCCGTCCACCTCGCCGCGCGGCTCCCCGTCGACTGGCTGCTGCCATGACCGCGCCGAAGACCGGAGCACCTCGCCGCGCACCACAGCTCCCGCCCCCCGGACGCCGGCGCCACCGCCCCGAGCCCAAGGGCGGCACGCGCCGCAGGTCCGCGCACGCACCCAGGGCCCCCAAGGGCAGGACGCCCCGCCCGGTACGCACCCCCACCGTGCTGCAGATGGAGGCGGTGGAGTGCGGCGCCGCCGCCCTGGCCATGGTGCTCGGCCACTACGGCCGCTTCGTCCCCCTCGAAGAACTGCGCATCGCCTGCGGCGTCTCGCGCGACGGTTCCCGCGCCAGCAACCTCCTCAAGGCCGCCCGCGGTTACGGGCTGAAGGCCAAGGGCATGCAGATGGACCTGGCCGCGCTCGCCGAGGTGAGCGCCCCGGCCATCCTCTTCTGGGAGTTCAACCACTACGTCGTCTACGACGGCATGAGCCGCCGATTCGGCCGCAGGGGCGTCTACGTCAACGACCCCGGCAAGGGCCGCCGGTTCGTCCCCATGGACGAGTTCGACACCAGCTTCACCGGTGTCGTGCTCACCCTCGAACCCGGCGACGGTTTCCGCCGCGGCGGCCGCAAGCCCGGCGTCCTGGGCGCCATGCCGGCCCGCCTCCGCGGCACTTCGGGCACCATGGCCGCCGCCGTGATCTCCAGCCTCCTGCTGGTGGCCGTCGGCGCCTCGGTGCCGGCCCTGAGCCGCACGTACATCGACATGTTCCTCATCGGCGAGCAGACCTCCCTGCTGGGGGTGCTGTTCGCGTCGATGGCCGCGGCCCTGGTGCTCACCGCGTCGCTCACCGCGCTCCAGCAGGCCAACCTGCTGCGCGGACGCATCATCTCCTCCACCCTGGGCAGTGCCCGTTTCCTGCGGCACCTGCTCCGACTGCCCGTCACCTTCTACTCCCAGCGCAACCCGGCCGACCTGGTCCAGCGCCTGCAGTCCAACGACGCGGTCGCCGAGACCCTGGCCCGGGACCTGGCCGCCGCCGGCGTGGACGCCGTGGTGGTCGTGCTCTACGCGGTGCTGCTGTGGACGTACGATCCGCAGCTCACCCTCGTCGGCGTGGCTGTAGCGCTGCTCAACGTGGCGGCCATGCGGATCGTGATCCACCTGAGGGCCACCGGCACCCAGAAGCTGCGCGCCGAGAGCGCCCGGCTGACGAACACCTCCTACAGCGGTCTCCAGCTCATCGAGACGATGAAGGCCACGGGCGGCGAGAACGGCTTCTTCCGCCGCTGGGCCGGACAGCACGCGGTCACCCTCGACGTGCAGCAGCGGCTCGGCGTGCCCAGCGCGTGGCTGGCGATCGTCGCGCCCACGCTGGCGGCCTTCAACAGCGCGCTGATCCTGATGATCGGCGGCCTGCGGGCGGTGGAGGGGCACCTGACCGTGGGCCTGCTCGTCGCCTTCCAGGCCCTGGTGACCAGCTTCACCGCGCCGATCTCCCGGCTGGGCGGCGTCGCCGGAAGGATCCAGGACTTCGCGGCCGACGTCGCCCGTCTCAAGGACGTCGAGAACTTTCCCGTCGACCCGGTCTACTCGCGGCGCGAGCCAGCCGCCGGCACCCGCCGCCTCAAGGGCCACGTGGAGCTGGACCAGGTCACCTTCGGCTACAGCCCATTGGACGCCCCCCTGCTCAAGCACTTCTCGCTCTCCGTCGGACCCGGGCAGCAGGTCGCGCTCGTCGGCGGCTCCGGCAGCGGAAAGTCCACCGTCTCCCGGCTGATCTCCGGCCTCTACACACCCTGGGAGGGGGCCATCCGCATCGACGGGATGCGGCTGGAGGACATCCCCCGTGGCGCGCTCGCCGCCTCCGTGTCCTTCGTCGACCAGGACGTCTTCCTCTTCGAAGGCACCGTCCGTGACAACGTCACCCTCTGGGACCCCTCCATCCCGGACGAGGCGGTCATCGCCGCCCTCGAGGACGCCGCCGTGCACGACGTGGTCGCCCGCCGCCCCGGCGGCATCCACAGCCGCGTCGAGCAGGACGGCCGCAACTTCTCCGGCGGCCAGCGCCAGCGCCTGGAGATCGCACGGGCGCTGGTGCGCCGCCCCAGCGTCATGGTCCTCGACGAAGTGACCAGCGCCCTGGACGCGGTGACCGAACAGGTCATTATCGACAACCTGCGCCGCCGCGGCTGCGCCTGCGTGGTCATCGCCCACCGGCTGAGCACCGTGCGCGACAGCGACGAGATCGTCGTGCTCGACCGTGGCACGGTCGTGGAACGCGGCCGGCACGAGCATCTGGTCGCGGCGCAGGGCGCGTACGCCCGACTGGTCAAGGAGCACTGAGGTGACGTACGCGGACCACCCCACCACTGCCCCCGTCCCTGCCACCGCCACCGCCGTACAGCCGGGGGGCAGTGCCCCGGGCCAGGACTCCGACACGGTCCTCGCGGCCCTGGGCGGACTCGGCTCGCCGGTCGACTGCACGGGCCTGCGCAGCCTGTCCCTGGAGGGACCGCTCGTCCTGTGGCTCGTCGTACAGGGGGAGCTGGACCTCTTCGCCGTCGACGCCGCGCAGGCCGGCCACTGGCACTTCCTGGGCCGCCTGGAACCGGGCACGCTGCTGCTGGGCCCGGCGGAGGGCCCTGACCACACCCTGGTCGGCCGGCCCCTCCAGGGGTGTTGGCTGCGCCGCATCGAACTGCGCGAGCTGTACCGCACCGAGTACGCCGATCAGTTCCACGGCGGGCCGTGGTACGCCGATCAAGGGCAGTACGGCCCGGCCGGAGGACAACTGAGCCCCCTCGAGGACGCCTTCGCGCGCGGCATCGGCCGCGGCCTGCGCGTGCTCTACCAGGCACCGCTCGACGGCAGCGCCACCACGGAGCACGGCGGGGCCGACGACGACATCCTGTGGATGCAGATCACCCCCGGCAGCGTGCAGTACGGCGCCGTGTACGAGACGGAGGCGGTCGGCACGCTCCTCGTCGACGCGGCGATGTGGCAGGGAATGGTCGACCAGCAGTACCGGCTGCTGTACGCCCTGGACCGCTGGATCGAACAGCTCGAGCGCGCGCACGAGGACCGTACGGCCGCCGGAATCGAGGCCGGCCGGGCAGCCCGTAACCAGGCGGACCGGACGCTGCTGGCGGCCATCGACCGCTCCCGAAGGAGTTCGCACCGGGGCGCGGGCGCCGACGCTA
Source organism: Streptomyces sp. NPDC028910 (assembly GCF_055564955.1). Classification (NCBI taxonomy): domain Bacteria; kingdom Bacillati; phylum Actinomycetota; class Actinomycetes; order Kitasatosporales; family Streptomycetaceae; genus Streptomyces; species Streptomyces sp. NPDC028910. The sequence goes on from NZ_JBVHVF010000015.1 coordinate 165,876, forward strand.
CCTTCGCGGTCTGCCGCCTGGTCGCCGACGCGGCCCGCATCACGCTGTCCGAACCGGGCGAGGCCCCCACCACGTCCGAACAGGTGGACCCCGTCGAACGCATCGCGCTCGCCTCGCGGATCCGCACCCGCACGGTCAGGCTCAGCGGGCGCTGGTGGCGGGAGAACAGCGGTCCGCTGGTGGGCCGGCGCGAGGAGGACGGGACTCCCGTCGCCCTGTTGTGGCGGCGAGGCGGCTACGAGGCGGTCGACCCGGCCAGCGGCACGCGGCAGCGCATCGGCAAGGGCGGTACGGCCGGAGGGGCCGGTGGTGGGGCCGGCGCTGGAGCCGGCCGGGTCGGTGCGGACGCCTTCGAACCGCGCGCCGTCATGCTGTACCGCCCGCTGCCCGACGGGCCGGTGGGCCTGTGGGCGCTGCTCCGTTTCAGCGTCCGCGGCACCCTCCCGGAGCTGCGCAGCCTCATCCTGGGCGGGCTGGTAGCGGTGGTCCTCGGCGCCCTGGTGCCGATCGCCACCGGCCAGGTCCTCGGCCGGTACGTCCCGCAGGCCGAGACCGGCCTCATCGTGCAGACCGGGCTGGCACTGATCGCGACCGGCGCCGTCTCGGCCGCCTTCATGCTGCTGCAGAACACCTCCATCCTGCGCATGGAGGGCCGCATCGAGGCCACCTTGCAACCGGCGGTGTGGGACCGGCTGCTGCGGCTGCCGACGAAGTTCTTCGCCGGCCGCTCCACCGGCGAACTGGCCGGCGCGGCGATGGGCATCAGCGCCATCCGCCGCGTGCTGTCCGGCATCGGCTCGGTCTGCGTGCAGGCGGGCGCGGTCGGTGCGATGAACCTCGTACTGCTGCTGGTCTACAGCGTGCCGCTGGCGATGGCGGCGCTCGCCATGCTCGTCGCCATCGCGGCGGTCTTCCTCGGCCTCGGGCTGTGGCAGCTGCGCTACCAGCGCCGGCTGATCAAGCTCGGCCACCAGCTCAACAACCAGGCCTTCCAAACCCTGCGCGGGCTGCCCAAGCTGCGCGTCGCCGCGGCCGAGAGCTTCGCGTACGCCGCCTGGGCGCGCGAGTTCGCCCGTACCCGCGACCTGCAGCAGCGCATCGGCCGGATCCAGAACGTCATCACGGTCCTCGGCGCGGTCTACCTGCCGCTGTGCACGCTGGTGATGTTCATGCTGCTGGCCGGTCCGGCCCGCGGCGCCATGTCCGCCAGTGAGTTCCTCACCTTCAGCACCGCACTGACGATGCTGCTGTCCTCGGTCACGCAGCTGACCGGCGCGCTCATCTCGGCCGCCGCGGTGCTGCCGATGTTCGAGCAGATCAAGCCGGTCCTGCGGGAGACCGCCGAGGCGGGCCGCTCCAGCACCCGACCGGGCGAGCTGACCGGCGCCATCGAGGCCAAGAACCTGTGCTACCGCTACACCGACGACGGCCCTCTGGTCCTCGACGACATCAACGTCCGGATCCGGCAGGGCGAGTTCGTCGCGATCGTCGGGGCCAGCGGCTGCGGCAAGTCCACCCTGCTCCGCCTGCTCATCGGCTTCGACAAGCCGGCTTCCGGCAGCGTGCTCTACGACGGCCAGGACCTGGCGGCGCTGGACCAGGCGGCCGTACGCCGCCAGTGCGGCGTCGTCCTGCAGAACGCCCAGCCCTTCACCGGATCGATCCTCGACTGCATCTGCGGCGCGGGGACCTTCTCGCTGGAGCAGGCGTGGGAAGCCGCCGCGATGGCGGGCCTGGCGCAGGACATCAAGGCCATGCCGATGGGCATGCACACCATGCTCTCCGACGGCGGCGGCACCGTCTCGGGCGGCCAGCGCCAACGGCTGATGATCGCCCAGGCCCTCATCCGCAAGCCGCGCATCCTGTTCTTCGACGAGGCCACCAGCGCGCTGGACAACGAAGCCCAGCGCGTGGTCATCGAATCCACCCGCACCTTGTGGGCCACCCGCATCGTGATCGCCCACCGGCTGTCCACGATCATGGACGCCGACCGGGTGATCGCCATGTCGGACGGCCGCGTCGTCCAGCAGGGCCCACCCGCCGAACTGCTCGCCGACACGGCCGGCCTCTTCCACGATCTGGTCCGCCGCCAGCTGCGCTGACGGGGCGTCAGCGCCCGTGCTTCGGGGACCGGCCCGCGGGCGCCGTTCAGGGGCGAAAGCGCAACGGGTGGTCCGCCGGCACCTCCACCACGGCGATCTGTACGCCGTCGGGGTCGGCGATCCACATCTCGATCAGGCCCCAGGGCTCGCGCTGCGGGGGCCGCAGCACTTCGGCGCCACGGCTGCGCAGTTCCTCGTACGCCGCCTGCACGTCCGCGACCTGGAGCCACAGCCGTAGCCCGGGCGCGGGCGGGGCCTCGGCGCGGCCCGACACCTCGAGGAAGCCGCCGCCGAGGAAGTAGACCGTGCCGCGCTCGGGGCCGGTGCCGAACTCGCGGTAGACGGCGAGCCCGAGCGTGTCGCCGTAGAAGACGCGCGAGCGCTCGGGGTCCGTGGGACTCAGCAGCATCCTGCTGCCCAACACATGCACCATGACCCCACCCTCCCTCACGCGGGCGCGCCGAGCGGATCACCGGGCCGGATGACGTCGCCGACACACCTGCCGGAGACAGGGCGCGCAAGTCGGGGCACACCGGGCCTTATGGTCGGAGCATGGTACGCAAGCGCGTGATCGTATCGGGGACCGTGCAGGGAGTGTTCTTCCGGGACACCTGCCGCAGTGAGGCACTGGCCCAGGGGGTGTCGGGCTGGGTACGGAACCTGCCCGGCGGCGATGTCGAGGCGCTGTTCGAAGGGGGCGAGGGCGCCGTCGAGGCGATGGTGCGGTGGGCGCGTACGGGGCCGGCGGCGGCCGAGGTCCGCGCCGTCGAGGTCCGTGAGGAGACGGCCGCGCCGGAGGAACTGAACGGGTTCGAGGTACGGCCCACTCCCCGGGACGCGGGCTGAGCCCGGTCCGCGTGAGGTGCGGCGCGGCGCGGCCGGGCGGGCCCCGGCAGTGATGGAGTCGCGGTGGCGCCGGGCGCCCCGTCCCGGCCGGGCCGCCCGGTCGGCCCCCACCGTCTGCGGCTGCTCCGGATGACCCCTGGATCCGTGACCCGGTCTCACTACGACGGCAGCCCCCGATCGGGGCGGCGCCGGCGCAGGCGCTCACGCAGGCCCGTGCGCCGGCTGCGGGCGTGCTGATCGAGCTCCTCCAGCAGGCGCTCCGAGCGCTTGTCCACGCCCAGTTCGTCGAGGACCCGGTCGATCTCCGCGAGCAGCGCGCCCTGCAACTGCCACTGGGCCGCGTCCTCGCCGACGTCGGCGAGCAGGAGGTCTGCGAGCCGGTCGCGGTGCGTCCGCGCCACGGCCAGCTCGCCGGTCAGGCGGGCCTCGGCCTCTTCCGCGTTGGCGCTGACCTGAGCGGTGATCAGCTGGGCGAAGCTCTCCACGGCGACGGCCGTGTGCCTGAGCACCTCCCGTAGCGCGATGGTGGTCTCGGTCGCGAAGAGCGGACCGCCGGGGCGGGCCTTGGCCAGGTCCGTCAGCGTCCGGCAGGCCACGCGGAGCACCACCGCGCAGATCTCCAGGGTGTCCAGGCCCGTCCGGAGCACCAGCCGGAAGAGCAGGCCCTCCTTGACTCGCGGATTGAGGCGCAGGCTGTCCTCGGCCTGCCGGAGGGCCGCGTCGACCTGCGCGATGTCGTTGTCGAGCCGGCGCGCCTCGTGCAGACGGGCCGCGGCCTGCTCCACCTTGACGATGCCGAGGGATTCCTCGCCGAGGTGGTTCAGGAGCCGGCTCATCCGCGTGGCGAGGTCGGTGATCGCGGCACTGGCCGGGCCGACCCAGACGGGCGGCGCGACGAACAGGTTGACCAGCAGTCCGACCACCGCGCCGATCAGCGTCTCCAGGACCCGGTCCCAGGCGGTGTTCGCGACTTGGGTGACGCCGAGGACGAGCATCGCGCTGATCGCGACCTCCGGGACGAACTCGTCGACCCGGACCAGGTGCCCCACCACCAGGGAGGCCAGGATGAGCAGGCCGAGGCTCCACCAGGTCAGGCCCACCAGCACGCTGAAAGCGATCGCGATCAGAACGCCGACGACGACGGAGTTCACCCTCCGGATGCTGGTGGTCAACGTGGAGTAGAGGGTGACCTGGACGACGAGCAGCGCGGTCAGCGGTGCGGTCAGTGGGTTCGGCTCGCTGCTGAGGCGTAGTGCGACGACGTAGCTGATGACGGCCGCCGCGGTGGACCGCACGGCTTGGACGGCGACCGGCTCGCGACGGCGGTGAGCGATGCGGGTGGCGAGGCTGCTGATCATTTCCGGCATACCTGCGCGCATTCCCCTGGCGGAGCCGGGTGACGCGGTATGGGCGGTTTTCGACACCCCGGCGCAGGCGAAGCACACGGGCGGGCCGCACCCGGGCGCGGCCGGGGCCTCGTGCACGGGAAGGGGAAGGGGAAGGGGAACGCCCACGGAGGGTGAGCGTTCCCCTGGGCCAACGTGCCCGAGCTTCTCGGGGTTGATCACCGAGCGGATCGTCTGGATCTGCCCGATGTGCCGGCGTCGCGGTCGCGGAAGATCGCGCCCGGCGGACCGTTGACCTCGTGCGGCTCGAACATCACGTCGATCCGGGCCAGCTAGGGGAAGACGGCGGCGAGCAGTTCCCGCAGGCCGGCCACATCGCCTTCGCGGAAGCGTCGAAGAACCGCGACGCCAGCTCCTCCCGCTCTTCGCGGACCGCTTCGAAGCGCGGCCGCCCGGCCTCCATATGCCGCCGCGCCCGCACCAGCAGCTGCCGGCACGCCCCCGTGGTGAGCTGCTCCTCGTCGTAGTACTTGGCGGCGTACGCCCACACCTCGTCGCCGACCCCACCGGGCCGCATCCGCGACCCGGGTTCCGTCCTCCGCCAGCGCCAGCGCCAGCGCGGCACGCTCGGCCTCGGTGAAGACCGTGGCCTCCCGCCACGCCGCCACCAGGTGCAGCCGCACCGCGGTCTCGCCCGCAGCGGCGAGTCCTTGAGCGCCTTGCCCGCCGTCATGAAGTACTTGAGGACCTTGCCGGCGGGTTAGTGGCTGCCGTCGAAGTTCCAGGCTTCGATGTCGCGGTAGCGGATCGGCCCCGGGCCGCGGCCGACATTGCTGCCGACCAGGTGCAGGCGTTCGGCCTGCCATCGGCGGCCGGTGAACGCGGTCAGTCCGGCGGCGGCCTCCACCGCGCAGGACAGATCGCCCCGGCGGGCCCGGGCCAGTGTCAGATGGGGACGCAGGGGCCGGTCCGCGAAGGTGACACCGCACTCCTTGACCACGGCGCGCACCTCGGTGGCGAGCAGGTGCAGCCCGTCCAGGTCGCCGTCGATACCGCTCCACAGCACCCGCTCGCCGAAGTGGCCGCCGCCGCGCAGTGCCAGTTGTATGGGCGGGCGTGTCGCCGCGAGGTCCGCGAGCGGCGGCCGCAGCAGTGGAACGGTCGCAGCCGGGACCTCACCGAGGAACGCGAGGGTGACGTGCCAGTCCTCGATGCGGTTCCACCGCATGTCCGGGTACGCGTCGTAGGCGGGCCTCAGTTCCCGCGCCAGCTCCTCCTTCGCGTCGTCGGGCGGGGCGAGGGCGATGAACACGCGAAGGGTCGGGGCCTGAATCTGTTCGTTCACGTAGGACTTCGTACCTGCCTTGGATGACTTAGTCATCATTCTGTTCCGTACTGCCGATGCGGCAGAGCCATGGCCGCGGAGCTGTCAAGCCCCGGATTTCAGTGGCGTGACCCGATGTCTCCTGCCGGGGCTCAATAGAAGCAGAAGCTGACACCGAGCAGCGGCGCAGCGAGAGCCTACGAATCCAAAGAGACCGACCCTCCTCTCTACGTATTCTCAAGGAGAACTCCATGTCCCACACCCACGGCCTCTCGCTCCTCAGGGCCGCCATGGCTGTCGGAGCCGTACGCGTATCCCCCAACGCATCCGCCATCTCCACCACGACGACCTCCCGCGACACCGCCACGGCGGCGGCCCCGAAGCCCGACCCGCCCGCGCTCCCGCCGGTGGTCGCCAGGCGTCCACGACGCGCCCAGGAGGTGAGCGTGACCGCCTGGTGCCGGATGGCTCGGAAGCGACATCAGGTGAGGTGAGAAGCCCACTCATACGGAACGTGGTGACTGGACCGCGTGCCGATGCGGGCACGGTCCAGGTCGGGCCGGATCCGGATCCGGATTATGGATCCGGATCCGGCCCGGCGCGCGCGGCCACGGCCACCTCGACCCGCCCGCAGCTCCCTCATCCTCGGCCGCGGTGACCACCAGGGCCGGCCGAGAACGGCACGGGCCTGTTCGGCCCGCTCTTCGACGTCCCTCCCCGGCCACTGTCTGCCGGGGTCTTCCAGCGGCTCCGGCCGCTTCTGGTACGGAGCCGGCAGCGTGGCTCGTCGCCGATGTGAACCGGTTGTGGATCGTGGACGGGACCTGATCCCGGTCCGTGGCCGGCAGGCCGGCGCGTCGAGCCACCAGCACCCCTTCTTAGAGCGCGGGCAATTCCGCGCAGCAGCCAGCCTGTTGCCTGTCAAGTCCCGAAAATTCGCGACATGACGAGGCCCGAGGCCAGGGGCTTACTCAAGACCTGGGCTCACGCACACAGGTGGCCCCACCCGCGGAATTTCCATGGATTCGCCTCCAGGACGTGGAGGCGTCAACGGTGAGAAGGAGTGAGCACATGCGAGTCGCCATCATTTTCCTGGTGACCTACTTCGGGGGGAGAGTGTCGTGAGTTCCGTGCCTCCTTCCTCCGAGCGCCCTACCGGCCCTCCGCCCGGTCCACTGTCCGGCGCGGGGTCGCATGAACAACCGCCGCCGCCAGGGCCACCACCGCCACCAGGGACTTCGCCCCCGCCGGGGCCTGCCGTTCCGCCAGCCGGGAAGGGCGGGCCGGGTCACCGGTGGCGTTCGCGCAGAACCGTGCTGAGCGCCAGTGCAGCGGTGGTCGTCGCGACGACGGTGGTCCTCAGCTTCACCGTCATGGGCGGGAGCACCGCCGTCGGCGGAGAGGTCTTCCTTCAGGGCGCCTCGACGGCCGGGCCCGATCCGTTCACCCCCACGACGGCCGAGGAGCCCGGGCACGCCGCAGTCCCGCCCAAGCACGGCACGAGCGGTCCCCGCACCCTCGAGGTCGACGGTGCGTACCCGGGGTTGTACGGGGGCACGCGGAACGTCGCGAGCTGCGACGTCGAGAAGCAGATCAAGTTCCTCACTCAGCACGCGGACAAGGGGAAGGCCTTCGCCACCTCCCTGAGCATCCGGCCACCCGACATCACCTCCTACCTACGCTCGCTGACGCCCGTTCGGCTGGGCTGGGACACCCGGGTCACCAACTACGGGTACAAGAACAACGCCCCCACCAGCTACCAGGCGATCCTGCAGGCCGGCACGTCCGTCCTGGTCGACGACAGAGGCGTACCTCGCGTCCGCTGCGCCTGCGGCAACCCTCTGGCCCCGCCCGTCGCCGTCAAGGGCACGCAGACGTACAACGGCAACCAGTGGTCGTCCTTCCGGTCCTCCGACCTCGTTGCGGTCAGACCCGCCGAGAAGCCGGTGAAGGCCGTCACGGTCTTCGACCCGGACCGCAGGGAATGGTACGAGCGCCCGAGCGCAGCCGTGCCAGGCAGGCACGACCACGAGGTCCCTCCCCCGAAGGGCCAAACACCCGACTCCCCGTACCCGGTCCTGCCCCCGGCCCAACCGGCATCGGCGGACACACCCCCTGACCAGGAGACCGACAGGAACGCAGTCAAGGACCCGGGCCAGGACCAGGGCCAAGGTCAGGGTCAGGGACAGGACCCCGGGAAGGGCCAAGGCCAGGGCCAGGGCGAAGGCCAGGGCCAGGGTCAGGGTCAGGGTCAGGGTCCCGGGAAGGGCCAGGGTCAGGGGAGTGGCCAAGGCCAAGGCCAAGGCCAGGGCCACGGCCAGGACCCCGCGAAGGGCCAGGGTGAGGGGAAGGGCCAAGGCCAGGGCCAAGGCCAAGGCCAAGGCCAAGGCCAAGGCCAGGGCCAGGGCCAGGACCCCGCGAAGGGCCAGGGTGAGGGGAAGGGCCAAGGCCAGGGCGAAGGCCAAGGCCAGGGCCAGGGCCAGGGTCAAGGTCAGGGTCAGGGCCAGGGCCAGGGGCAGGGCCAAGGTCAGGGCCAGGGCCCGGGGAAGGGTGAGGGTGAGGGGAAGGGCCAGGGCCAGGGGCAAGGCCAAGGCCAAGGTCAGGGCCAGGGTCAGGGCCAAGGTGAGGGCCAGGACCCGGGGAAGGGCGAGGGTGAGGGGAAGGGCCAGGGCCAGGGGCAAGGCCAAGGTCAGGGCCAGGGCCAAGGTCAGGGCCAGGACCCGGGGAAGGGCGAGGGTGAGGGGAAGGGCCAGGGCCAGGGGCAAGGCCAAGGTCAGGGCCAGGGCCAGGGCCAAGGTCAGGGCCAGGACCCGGGGAAGGGCCAGGGCGAGGGTGAGGGGAAGGGCCAAGGTCAGGGCCAGGGCCAGGGCCAAGGTCAGGGCCAGGACCCGGGGAAGGGCCAGGGTCAGGGTGAGGGAAAGGGCCAAGGCCAGGGCCAGGGCGAAGGCCAGGGCCAGGGCCAGGGCCAGGACCCAGGGAAGGGCCAGGGTCAGGGCGAGGGCCAGGGCCAGGGCCAGGACCCGGGGAAGGGCCAGGGTCAGGGCGAAGGCCAGGGCCAGGGCCAGGGCCAGGACCCAGGGAAGGGCCAGGGTCAGGGCGAGGGAAAGGGCGAAGGCCAGGGCCAGGGCCAGGACCCCGGGAAGGGCCAGGGCCAGGAACCAGGTAAGGGTGAGGGCCAGGGTCAGGGACAGGGACAGGGCGAAAGCGAGGGGAAGGGCCAAGGCCAAGGCCATGACCAAGGTCAGGGGCAGGGCCAAGGGAAGGGGCAGGAATCGGGGAAGGGTCACGGCCAGGGGCAGCAGACGGGGAAGGGGCAGGGCCCCGTCTCGGGCAACGTGCCGGGTAGCGAGAAGCAGGCCGGGTGATTCGGCGGTCCGGGGGGCCGGGGGGACGAGCTCCGGCCCCGCCAGCTCGCATGGTGCCCCGGCCTCCGCCTGCGGAGGGTCTCTCGCCGAAGTGGCTGAGGTCCGGAACGCCAGGCCGGCGATGGGCGGAGCCAAGCGCGCAGCGCCGGCTGGCCAACACGCCCCCTCGGCCGCACGCCGTACCGACGTGGCCGGCTCGCGCTTGTGACTGAGCGCGCTACGTGGCCTGGCTGGACAGATGCAGCGCTCGTTCTCCCCAACGCGACGCGGTAACTGATGAAGTGTCGGTGGCTCGGGATAAGGTCCCTTCACCATCACGCACATCAAGGTCCGCACGGGGGAGATCTGCCATGAGCAGCGCTGAAAGCAGCACGCACGAGGGATTCACGGCCGAGGAGCGGGCCGCGATGAAGGACCACGCCCAAGAGCTGAAAACGGCCGCGCGCCGCAGGTCGCGCGCGGACAAGGCGGCGGAGGCGGAGCGCGACGTGCTCGCGAAGATCGCCGAGATGCAGGAATCCGACCGGATCATGGCCGAGCGCGTCCATGCCGTCATCACAGCGAGCGCCCCGGTTCTCGAGCCGAAGCTCTGGTACGGGATGCCCGCCTACGCACTCGACGGCAAGGTCGTCTGTTTCTTCCAGAGCGCGGAGAAGTTCAAGGCGCGCTACGCGACGCTCGGGTTCAGCGACCAGGCGAAGCTGGACGAGGGCACGATGTGGGCGGCCGGTTTCGCCCTGACCGAGGTGACGGCCGAGGTGGAGGCGCGGATCGGCGCACTCGTCAAGCAGGCGGTGAGCTGAGGCGCGCGCGCCTGGTCAACCGCTCGGCGGCCTGGCGCACGTGTTGTCCGAGGGCATCGGCGGCATCGGCGGCATCGGGGGAGCGCCGACGCTCGATGCCGTCACCCCCGGCTTTGCCTCTGGGGGAGTCGGTACGGAAGGCCCCGCCCGGCAACCGGGCGGGGCCGTCCGCTCCGCCTGTGGCGCCCCAGGCCGCACGGCAACTCGCCCAGCCCTAGGCGATCATGCACGCCGGCACCTGCTCCGCAGTCCGCTCGGAGTGGTGGCTCAGTGCCGCACCGGTGTGCCCGGACAGCCGGCCCCGATCACGCCGGTCGGATGCGCCGGAGCGGCCCGTCGCCTCGGACGCTTCACTTCCCCGGTGGTGTACGGAACACGGCCCGGGCACTCTTTCGCTCCTCCGCGCCTCCTCAACCGCTGGTGCCGGTGGGCACGTTATCCACGCCCGGCCGTGATGGTGCTCCCTGAACACGACCACCCCTCGTGCCGGATTGCGCGAGGAGGCGCCGGAGCCAGCGGGTACGGGCGTCGCGTGCCTCCTGGCTGATGGCCGCCTGCGGTGCCAGGCTGTCGAAGCCGTGGCAGGCGCCGGGCCATACATGCAGTTCAGCCTGGCCACCGGCTTGCCAGATCGCGTTCGCGTAGGCCACGCCCTCGTCGCGGAACATCTCGGCCGAACCGACGTCGACGTAGGCCGGGGGGAGTCCGGAAAGGTCCGTGGCGCGGGAGGGCGCCGCGTAGGCCGGCAGGTCCGCGGCACCGTGACGGTCACCGAGCAGCGCCTTCCACACGGTCGCGTGCGAGGTGAGGTCCCACACGTCCAGGCCCGTCATCTGGTGACTGGAGACGGTGCCGCAGCGGTCGTCGAGCATCGGGGACAGCAGCAGTTGCCCCAGCGCCCCCGGACCGCCGCGGTCACGGGCGAGCAGGGCGAGGGCCGCGGCGAGCCCGCCGCCGGCGCTCTTGCCCCCGACGATGATGCGGTCCGCGTCGATGTCCAGTTCGGCCGCGTGACCGGCGGCCCAGAGGAGTCCGGCGTAGCAGTCCTCCAGCGGCGCCGGGTACTGCGCATGCGGCGCCAGCCGGTACTCGACCGAGATCACAGCCAGTCCCAGCGGGAGGGCCCACTCGCGAAGGATCCGTGGAAGCACGGACCACGCGTTGCCCATGATCATGGCGCCGCCGTGCATGTAGTAGAGCAGAGGCAGCGGCCCGACGAGCCCGGATGGCCGCGCGCTCACGAGCGTGACGTCCGGTCCGTCCGACCATCCGGGCACACAGAACTCCGCCACCTCGAAACGGCCGTCGGCGCGAAGGTCCTCGGCCGTCGGCCTGGGCCGCGCCGCGGCGTCCCGCTCCTGCCGGGCCGCGAGATTGTCCGGGGTGACCGGCTCCCTCGACTCCTGGCCCAAGGCCGTCAGAACGAGAGCCACTTCGGGGTCGAAGGGAGGTACTGCCGCCGGTGTCGGGACACGGCCGGACTCGGACGGCGCGCGGCCGACGCTCATGACCCACCCCCCGGTCGCCGGAGGGCGGGATACCGCCCGGCATCCCCGCCGACACAGCTCGGCCGCACACACCTGCACCCGGGGAACACTCCTCAGACCCATACGGCGCAGCCAATCACACCGTCCACCGGCACCGCTGCCCGGACCACAGGCCAACCTCAAGCGAACGGCGCCGCACGATCGGCCATGGCCTCACACGGACGTGAAGAGGCCCTCCGGTACGTCGTCGAGGATGAACCCGTTGTCGAAGCGGACGCGAACCGTGACGGAGGGCCCCTTCTCCTGATAGTCGATCCACTCCGGCTCCAGGGAGCTGATCTGTTCTTCCAACTGCCTCTTGCTTTCCGCGGGCATGTCGCGGCCGAAGGCATCGAGAAGAGACTTGAGCCGCACGTACTCGCGGACCCCCTCGCTTTCGTGTCGGTGCTCGGCCACCCGCTCGACGATGCCCTCGGTGCCCGCCGCAAGAGACAGGGATCCTCCGAAAGCCACCGTGGGCGTCGAGGAGCCGTCCGTCATCGCAACCGAATCGATCAGTCCCGTGTCCGTCGCCAGTTGTACCCGCTGGCCTTCTATCAGCGTCATTGCTTCTTCATCTCTCAGATCGGTGCATGCTGCTCGCCCCTGGACCGGCCGCTTGTCACGGTGCCCGGGGCTGGGCCGGTACAGGGTGATGCCAGTATCGGTGCCGGTCGGTCCTTGCGACGCACGCCCCTCAGGCGGGCTCTTCGCGTTTCCACACCTTGGCGAAGGCTTCCAGGTAGTCGTCCTGGCCGTCCGCGATGTCGGTGACCACCAGCACCAGGAGCACGTCCGAGGAGACGCGCACACATATCTGGTCGCCGATGCCCCACTCGGCGTTCTTGACGAGGGTCCCGTAGTCGGAGGTCCACTTCTCGGAGAGGCAGTCGCTGTTCACGTCGGAGTCCTCCTCCTTCAGCAGCAGGATGTCCTCCCCCGCGAGGTCCCAGTTCTTGCGCAGGTCCAGGTCGAAACCGTCCCCCGGCTCCGCGTCCTTGAAGTCGGAGGCGTTGAGGCCGTAGCCGGTGGGCAGTTGGATGTCCGCGTCGTCGGCCAGGAACCAGTCGTCGAACGGGTCGGTGGTCTGCGGCGTCGGCTCGGGCGTCGTTTCGCTGTCGGTCGGCTCCGGTGTCGTCTCCGTGTCCGAGGGGGTGTCCGAAGGAGTGTCCGAAGGGGTGTCCGAAGGGGTGTCGCCGTTGTCGTCCAGGGATACGTACTTCCGGTCCGGCTTCTTCCCGGGCTCGTAGGCCGTGTACGCCAGAGCCCCGATCGACGCGGCCACCACCACCACGGCGGCGGCAGCCAGGAAGGGCGCCGTTCGGATCCGCGTCCGCGTCCGGATCGGCGCTCGGCCCCCCGCCGGGTCCGTTCCGCCGGTGGGCGGGGTGACGGGCGGCTCAACGGGGGGCTCCGGCGAGCCGCCCGGGTCGACCGTCGCCGGGGCGGTCAACTGGTCGGCGAACTCCGCAGCCGCGGGCGCGGGGTCCACCCGCGTCGGCGCGTACCGCGCGGGGGCGGCCGCCAGCGCGGGGTCGGAGTCCACCTCCAGGGCCGAAGAGGCGCGCGCGAGCAGGCTGTTCGCGACGGCGGGCGGCAGCCACCCCGAACCGTCGGGCCGCGCGCCGCCCGACCCATCCGGCCCGCCCGACCCATCCGCCCCACCGGCCCCGCCCGACAGCTCCGCCACCAGGGCATCCAGGGACGGCCGCTGCGCCGGATCCTTGGCCAGGCAGCGTCGTACGAGGTCCAGCGCGACCCCCGACAGGGCCTCCAGCCGCGGCTCGGAGTGCACGACCCGGTAGAGCAGCGCGGGAGTCGCGCCGGTCCCGAAGGGGCTCTCGCCGCTCAGGGCGAAGGCCAGTACCGCCCCGAACGAGAACACGTCGGAGGCGGCACCGACCGTGCCCCCGCCCGCCTGCTCCGGCGACATGAAGCCCGGCGATCCTACGGTCATCCCGGTCCGGGTCAGGGCGCTCGCTTCGGTGGCCCGCGAGATGCCGAAGTCGATCACCCGGGGCCCGTCGGGGCCGAGCAGCACGTTCGAAGGCTTCAGGTCCCGGTGCACCAGCCCGGCAGAGTGCACCGCCGACAGGGCCGCCGCCAGACCGCGGGCCAGGGCCAGCGCCGAGGCCTCGGGGAACGGCCCATGTTCGGCCACCGCCTCGGCGAGCGACATCCCGGGTACGAACACGGTGCTCAGCCATGGTGTCGGATCGTCCACGCCGGCATCGAGGACCTGGGCGGTGAACCTCCCGTCCACCGCCCGCGCGGCCGCGACCTCGCGGGCGAACCGCTGTCTGAACTCCGGATCCCGGGCCAGCTCCGGATGCACCACCTTCACGGCCACGTTCCGCCCGCCGGGCGTACGGGCCAGGTAGACCCGCCCCATGCCCCCGCTGCCGAGCCGCGCAACCACGTGGTACGGCCCCACCCGTACCGGGTCACCCGGTATCAACGCTTCCACTTGGCCCCCCGAGTAGCGCCTGGCTTGGCTGGATTCTAGTGACGCGCCCATGGTCATGTGGGCCTTTGCCGGTCTCGTCGCGCACCGCCCGCCGCCCGCCGCCCGTACGAGCCGGCGTGCCCGCGACACGACCGCCGACCGGCGCAACGCGGACGGGGGACGCGGGGGAGGAGGGGCCCGCGGGGCGCGCGTCCCTAGGGTGATCTTCTCTGTCGACCGGGTGAGCGAGCGTGTCGTCCGTGGCCGGTTTACTCCGGTTCCGGCACGGTGGTCGCGGCCGTCCGCAGGCGGCGGCCCGAGGACCGAAGTACTGTGAGGGGCTGCGCATGGCCGAGAACGAAACCTCCCCCGCCAGCCGCCGTGCGGTGCTGCTGGCCGCCGGGTCGGCCGCGGTCGGCGCCCTGACCGCGGCCTGCGGCCCTCCCGCCGTAGCGGTGCGCAAGGCGCCGCAGCAGACGTCCCAGCCGACGTCCCCGCCTACCGGCCCGACGTCCCCGGCAACCGGCCCGACGTCCCCGCCTCCCGGAACCCCCACCCCCGGCTGTGTCCTCACCACGGAGTGGGGCACCGGACCGTACTACCTGGACCTCGACCGGGTCCGGTCGGACATCACGGACGGCCGCGAAGGCGTGCCGTTGCGCCTGGACCTGACGGTGGTCCGGGTTTCCGAGGGATGCCGGCCGCTCAAGGGCGCCGCCGTCGACGTGTGGCAAGCCGACGCCCAAGGCGAATATTCGAGCGGCCAGGACGTGTTCCTGCGCGGTACGCAGGTCACCGACAGTGCGGGCAAGTGCGTCTTCCGCACGATCGTGCCCGGCTGGTACGCGGGACTGGCCCCGCACATCCACTTCAAGGTGCATCGCCCCGACACCCGTACCGAGACCTCGTCGCAGCTCTTCTTCCCCGAGGACCTGCTGCGGCGGGTCTACGCCAAGCAGCCCTACGCGCGCCGCCCGATGCCGGAGCACCCCAACGGCCGGGACAGCCGCTACCGGGACTCCGGAACCGCCCTGACCCTGGGCCCCGTACCCGACGGCGCCGGCTACCGAGCCGCGTACACCGTGGGCATCGACTGAGCCGTGCGGCCTGCCCCTGTCCGGGCGGCGCCGGGGCGCGCCAATGACGCGCCCGTACGCCAATCCCTCCCGCGCCCTTGCCGGGGGGCGGGATCCGACCGCTTCTGAGAGGAACCCCCTGTGCCCGCACCTTCGGTGATCGACCACCACGCCAAGGACTACAGCCTCGCCCACGCCTACAGCCTCGCTCAGGTGGCGGACCTCGCCTACAAGCGAGAGTCCGTCATCGAAGAGAGGGCCCGGCAGTGGGGATTCGACGAGGTCCGCCATCACCACACCCGGTTCAGCCCGCCGTTCCCGCTGCAGGACACCCAGGCCTTCACCATGGCCAGCGATGAAATGATCATCATCGCGTTCCGGGGGACGGAGCCGGCGCAGATCCGTGACTGGCTCTCGGACGCCACGACCCCGCCGTGGCCGGGTCCGGCGAAGACCGGCTACATCCACTACGGATTCGGCGAAGCCCTCGAATCCGTCTACCCGGACGTGAAGGAGGCCATCGCCGAATTCCACACCGACGGGCAGAGCGTGTGGCTGACCGGTCACAGCCTCGGCGGCGCCCTCGCCATGCTCGCCGGCGCCCGCCTCCACCTGGAAGAGCCCAGGCTCACCGTGAACGGCGTCTGCACCTTCGGCCAGCCCCGCACCTGCGACCGCCTCCTCGCCGCGGCGTGCAACAAGGGCCTGGCCAAGCGCATCCACCGGTTCGTCAACAACAACGACATCGTCCCCCAGCTGCCGCCGGAGCCGGCCTACACCCACGTCGACACCCTGCGCTACATCGACGCCTCCGGGAAGGTCCGTGACTCCATGACGCTGCTGGGCGGGCTGGCGGACCGCGCCAAGGGGCTGACGGCCGACCCGTTCGCCCCGGGCAGCGACGGGGTGCGCGACCACTCGATCGGGAAGTACATCGCGGCACTGAAGAGCAGTCTCACCTGACTGACTGCCCTGTAGGGATGCTCAGGACCCACCACCACGGGCGCGCGGTCCGCGCGGCCACGGACCACGAAGGACGTATCCATGGACACCGATTCCCTGACGCGGTTCCTCAAGGCCCTCGCGCCGGCCAGACGAGAGGAAGTGCAGCAGCTGCCCCGCGACAAGCAGGAGGACATGGCCGCCCGATGGGAGAAGCGCCTCAGCGACGACGTGTCCCTCCTGACCCTGAGCGAACTCGACCCGCACACCGCGGAGAGCCGCGCGGCCGAGGACGTCGTCAAGGAATCCCTCTGAGTGACTGAACCGTCGAATATCGGCCACTTGTTCGACTTTCAATCAATCTCGTCGTAAGTCGGACAATCGCCCGGTTCCGGTGGGAAGCTCTGCCGACGGGGCGAGGTGCGCGACGGTGCGCAGCCGCGTAGGGGAGGTCTCATGTCTGGACCGTTGTTGCGAAAGGCCCGTGGAGTGCTGGCGGGCTCACTGATGACAGCCGCGATCGTCGGACTCGGCGCCGCACCGGCGAGTGCGTGGACAGGGGGGAACGTCTGGGTGAACTTCGGCACGTGGAACTGTCCGGCCGGCGGCTCGGTCGTGGGTGTGTACTGGGCCGTGGACGCCTATTCCAGCGGTCCGGCGACCGGCGACTGGGGTGACAACGTCATCTATCCGCGCGTCCGCGTGGGATCCGGCGCGCACAACACCCTCAGCTACCAGACCATGTGCAAGAAGTGGGGCTGGTACACCTACCGCGGCGTCGTGGGGCAGCGCAGCCTGACGCCGTACAAGTCGGGGCTGAGCTACTGGTACTAGTCCAGACCCGTGGTCGGCGGCGGTGTCCGGTGAGGCGCCGGACACCGCCGCCGACTGCCGCGCCGCATGACGGACCGGCCGGGGCCCTGCGGCCCCCCTCCGGCCCCTCCGGGGCCCGCCTGCTCGTACGACCGGGGCCTGGAGGTGCGGTGGGCCCGGACAGCCGAGGGCGCCTGCGCGGCCCTGCGTACCGAGGCCGGCCTGACGGCCGCCGTGGTGGCGTGGGACTTGCCGTCCGAGACCGGCGCGGCCGTCGACCGCGGGGTGCTCACCCGGGGGAACTTCTTGGTCAAGTGGTGGTGCACGGGCGGCGTTCGGGTGACGCGGGGCATAGCGGAGGGCCGGGCCGGGTACCTCGGCGAGGGCCGTCACTGCTACTGAACGGAGGCGCGGGATGCAAGCGAGTGTGGGTGACCGGATCGTGGTGCACGGGCGGATCGTGGGGCAACACGACCGGACGGCGGAAGTCATCGAGGTGCTGGGAGAGAACGGCGGTCCGCCTTACCGGGTCCGGTTCGAGGACGGACACGAGACCCTCATGAGCCCCGGCCCCGACAGCGTGGTGCGGCACTTCCCGGAAGAGGAATAGCCGCGGCCCGCACGGTGCGCAGGCGCTACAGCCGCAGAAAAACGCACCCGGTCGGGCCCCCCGCGGGCGGCCCGACCACAGCCGCCTGAGAAGACACACAGATCACGGTGAATCCTCTGGCGGGGCTCGCGTCTCTTATACATGTGCGGACGACAGTGTCGGCACATGAATCGGAGGTTGTCGTGATCATTGGTGCCGTCGTTGTCGCGGCTGTGCTGGTCTGTACGTGCAGTGTCGTCATGCTGCGCCGGCGTGGGCGTTCACGTGGCTGACGTCACGTGGCCGGGCGAACAGGTGATCGCTGCGGCGCGGGAGGGCGATGCCCGGGCGGCAGCCGCTCTGGTATCCGGCTCGCATCCTCATGTGCAGCGGTTCGCACGCTCCTTGTGCGCCTCCCCGCAGGACGCCGAGGACGCCGCCCAGGAAGCTCTGATCATCCTCTATCGCAAGATCGGCATGCTGCGGACCTCCGGCGCGCTGGCGTCCTGGATGTTCCGCATCGTGCGCAACGAGTGTCTTCGACGGTCACGGTCGATGCTGCGCGACGACGGACCCCTTCCGGACACCGTCGTGCCGTCGTCCGAGGACGAGGCGTTGCGCCGTCTCGAAGTCGACCGTGTCGCCGCGGCGATCGCGGCGCTTCCCGCCGACCAGCGCCGTGTGCTGATCATGCGGGACATTCAGGGGTACAGCGGTCGCGCGGTCGCCGAGTCGCTCGGTCTCAGCACCGCGGCGATGAAGTCGCGGTTGCACCGCGCCCGCGCAACGGTGCGACAGGCGCTGCAGGTTCCCCCGATCCGGTCCCCGCGAGGCGACCATGACCACTGACCAGAAGAACTTCGCCAGCACATCGCTGCCCCGGCACCTGGTCCGCGGTGCGGTGGGATTCGGCGCGTTGACCGTCTCGGTCCTGGGCATTGCGGTCCTCGGGCTCGGCAGCCTGCTGCTCGCACCGGTGGGGCTGCTCGCGCTGCGCGGCTGTCCCGCCTGCTGGACGATCGGGCTGGTACAGACGATCTCCAGGGGCCGGCTGCGGCGTACGTGTGCGGACGGCCGCTGCGAGCTGAGCGTCGTCAAGCAGATCCGGCTGCGGAAGGACGAGTAGTGTCGGCGGGCTGCGGCAGCGGATGGGCCAACCGCGCACGGACGGTGGCGGTGGCACTGGTGGTCGCGGCCCTGCTTCCCGGTGCTGGGGGGGGGGGGGGGGGGGGGTGCCCCCACAACGACGAGCAAACGGCAGACTCCTCCCCACCCAATCCCGCAAGG
>NZ_JBVHVF010000016.1:0-181288 GCF_055564955.1 Streptomyces sp. NPDC028910
TTGCCGCGTTGTCGTCGGTCGTCGATGCTCCGCATGGACTCCCTCCTCCGCCTTGCAATGCACGGCACCAGACGACCCGGGCTATCCGACCCTGACCCGCCGGACACCCCCTAGGGCTGGGCGCGGACGCCGCAGCCACCGACCCGCGTTGCGAGCGTGCGCGCCTTTGCCAAGACTTCGCCAAGGCCGCGCCAACGCCTCGTACGGCGCACGCCCTCCAGGCCCGCCTGTGCATAGCTTGTCCTGATATGAGGGTTGAACCTGAAGGTCAGGGGGTCCCCGGGCGGCGCCGCCTCGTGAGGGCGGTGCTGACGGGCGTGGTGGCCGTGGGCACCGGACTGGTGGCCGGGTCCGCCGGGATCCCGGCCGCCTCCCGAGCCGGCGGAGCGGCCGGTTCGCGGCCCACCACGCCCGCGTCCGCGCTGGGGGAACTGGTGGCGGGGAACGCGCGCTGGCGGACGTACCACGAGCGTCACCCCGACCAGACGCGGACCGTGCGGCGGACGCTGGTCAGTGGCCAGCATCCGTTCGCCGTCGTCCTCGGCTGCGTCGACTCCCGCGTTCCCCCGGAGCTGGTCTTCGACCAGGGCCTGGGCGACCTGCTGACCGTGCGATCGGCGGGGGAGGTACTGGACGAGGCGGTGCTCGGGAGCATCGCGTACGGGGTTCTGGAACTGCGCATCCCGCTGATCGTCATCCTGGGGCACCAATCGTGCGGGGCGGTCGCCGCGGCCGTCCGGGCCGACGAGGGGGGAGCGCCGCTGCCGGGCCACATGCAGTACCTGGCCGATCAGATCCACCCCGCGATCGACCGGCGCCTTCGGGGGACCGCGCGGATCGATGCGGCGATCACCGCGAATGTGCGGCTGGTGCGGTCGCGACTGGCCGCGGAACCCGAACTGGCGGCCAAGGTGACGGCCAGGGAGCTGGCCGTGGTCGGAGCCCGGTACGAACTCACGAGCCAGCGGGTGCGCCGGATCCACTGACCGGCTGGATACGTGGGGTACACGGGGTACGCGGGGTACGCGGAGGAGGCGCGGGGGAGGCGTCGCACGAAATCCAGTTCGTCAGCCCAGGCGGCCCGCGCCGCACGTCCGGGTGATTATTTCCCGCTCCGGCCCCTTTGAGCGCTCAAGGCGCCCGACGGCCGCGAGAGTTGAGTCATGATCATCGACCCTGACCCCGCGCCCGACTCCGCGAACGAGCCCGACCCGGCGTCCAGTCCGGCGCCCGCCCAGCGACACTCCCGCCGTACCGTCATCGCCGGCGCCGCCGCAGTAGCGGGGGCCGGCGCGCTGACGGTCGCCGCCGCCTCCGCCGGTACCTCGCGGGCTCCGTCCGGCGTCGCGCCGACCGACTGGGACACCTGCCTCACCATCGCCCGGGCCATCCTCGTACGGGACGACGACGACCAGCCCCTGGTGCCCCGTTACGCGGACATCCTTCTGAAGAACGGCCTGCCCCGCTCCCGCACCCGCAAGAAGGTGCTGATCGTCGGCGCCGGGCCCGCCGGACTCACCGCCGCCCACCTGTTGCACACGGCCGGCCACCAGGTCACCGTCATCGAGGCCAACGGCAACCGGGTGGGCGGCCGGATCAAGACCTTCCGCGCCGGCGGCCACGAGAAGTCCGCCGCCCCCTTCGCCGACCCGAAGCAGTACGCCGAGGCCGGCGCCATGCGCATCCCCGACAGCCACCCGCTGGTCACCGGACTGATCGACAGCCTCGGTCTACAGCGCCGGCGCTTCCACCTGGTGGACGTCGACGGGTCCGGCCGCCCCGCCTACCGCACGTGGATCTTCGTCAACGGCATCCGCGTCCGCCGCGCCGACTACGCGCGCAGCCCGCAGGCCCTCAACCGCTCCTTCGGAGTCCCGGCGGCCTACGAGTCCCTTCCCGCCGCGCAGATCGTACGCAACGCCTTCGCGCCCGTACGCAAGGAGATCGAGGGCAAGAAGGACAAGGCGCTCGTCGAGGGCTGGGCGCGCGTCATCCAGCGTTACGGCCACATGTCGATGTACCGCTATCTCACCGAGGAGGCGAAGCTCGACGAGCGGACGATCGACCTGATCGGCACCGTCGAGAACCTCACCTCCCGCCTGCACCTCGCCTTCGTGCACAGTTTCATCGGGGCCTCCCTGATCAGTCCGGACACGGCCTTCTTCGAACTGCCCGGCGGAACCGCCACCTTGGCCGACGCCCTCTACGCCCGGGTCAAGGACCTCGTACGGCTCGACCGCCGCGCCACCCGGATCACGCACGGGGAGGGCAAGGTCTCCATCGACACCGTCTCCGAGGGCCGCGGCGGCAGCGCCGTGCGGCGCGAGACCTTCACCGGCGACACGGCGATCATCACCGTCCCCTTCTCCGGACTGCGCCACATCCCGGTCGCTCCCGCGCTCTCCTACGGAAAGCGGCGCGCGATCACCGAACTGCACTACGACGCGGCCACCAAGGTGCTGCTCGAATTCAGCCGTCGCTGGTGGGAGTTCGACGAAGCCGACTGGAAGCGCGAGCTGGAAGCCGTACAGCCCGGCCTGTACCGCAAGTACCAGCTCGGGCGGACCCCGGAGGACGGCGCCCTGCTGGGCGCCCACTCCTCCGTGAACAGCGCCCACATCTCCGGTGCCCAGCGCGCGCACTACGCGGCCTGCCGCAGCGCCACTCGCGATCAGCCCGAGGCGGCCGGGGTCATCGGTGGCGGCTCGGCCACCGACAACCCCAACCGCTTCATGTTCCAGCCCTCCTATCCCGTCGAGGGCAGCAAGGGCGGGGTGGTCCTCGCTTCCTACAGCTGGTCGGACGACGCCCTGAAGTGGGACTCCCTGGACGACGACGAGCGCTACCCCCGCGCGCTCGCCGGGGTCCAGGAGGTGTTCGGGCAGCGGATCGAGGTGTTCTACACCGGCGTCGGACGCACCCAGTCCTGGATGCGCGACCCGTACGCCTACGGCGAGGCCTCCGTGCTGCTGCCCGGTCAGCACACCGAGCTCTTCCCGCACGTCCGCACGTCCGAGGGCAGCCTGCACTTCGCCGGATGCCACACCTCCATCAAGCCGGCGTGGATCGAGGGAGCCCTGGAATCCGCGGTACGGACCGCCCTGGAGGTCCACTCGGTGGTCTGAGCCGCCGGATGGACCGTCAGCTCCCGGCGAGCACGATCAGCCAGTCGTGCTCGCTGAAGCGGACCCGCTGCCGCTTGTCGGGATTGAGCCGCACGCCGTAGGCGGGACCCGTGGCGGCCTGGGAACGCAGCCGGTAGCCGACCGCGCATTCGCCGCGGCGGCGCGCCGACTCGACGAGGGTGGCGAACGCGACCTCGCGACCGGTCCGGACGTAGTCCGCGACCGGTTTCAGGTAGAGCTCGTTCCCCTCCGCGTCGAACAGCTCCGCGAAGACGTCGGCGAGGTAGCGGCTCTCCGAGATCTGGGTCATGAGGAGACTGATCAGCCGACCGCTCACGATGAAGTCGGCGCCCTCCCGGGCGGGCGCGAGCAGCCGGTTGCCGTCGTCGGACATCTCGGTGGTGAGCGAGAGCTGGCGCTGTGCGCGGTCCCCGATCGCCCGCAGGTGCAGCAGCGTGACCAGCGTCCTGTCATCCGTTTCGGCCCCGCTCCCGGTCCCGGTCCCGCTCCCGGTCCCGGTCCCGGTCCCGGCGCCGGTCCCGGTCCCGGTCCCGGTCTCAGCCCCAGCCGCAGCCCCAGCTCCGGTCCCGGTCTCGCGGCCCGTCTCGCCGATGACGATCACACTGTCGTACGAGGGGACGTCCAGCTTGGCGAGGACCGCGGGATCGGTGATGTCCCCGCTGTGGAAGGTCACTTCGAGACGGCTCCCCGACACCGCGACGCCGGAGGCGGTCGGCGTGGTCGCATCGTCGGCGAGGGAGACCACGTCCAGGGTGGTTCCCGGGCCCACGAACTGGTCGAGCTGCTCCACGATGAGCGGGGCGCGGCGGTTCCAGCCGAGCAGGAGCAGGCGTTCCGCGAGGGGGATCCGGGGGCGGGCCGTGACGATCGCGTCCTCGTCGACCCAGGGTGCCGCGTCCGCCGGTACGGCCGTGTCGTCGTCCTGCGAGACGAGGATGATCCGGTCGCTCGCACCGATCGTCGTGCCCGGGTCCGGATTGAGCGCGACGGCGCCGTCAGAGCGCAGCAGACCGACCACCGAGGACGTGGTGAACGCCAGAAGGGCCTCGCCGAAGGTGCGGCCGGCGAGATCCCGGGCCGCCGCCGTGTAGAACTCGTCCCCCTCGAAGTCCAGTAATTCCTGGTAGACGAGCGAGAGACCGGGCTGGCGGGCGGTCTGGACGAGGAGCCGGGCGATGATGTCGTCGACACACAGGACGTGTCCGCCGGGCCCTGCGGCCAGCGCGGCCGTGACGTGGTTGCGGGTGTCACGGACGGCGGCGACCACCACCCCGTCACCGGACTGCGGGACCGCCGCGTTGAGGGCGAGCAGGGTCTTCACCACGTGGGCGTCGCCAGCGTCCCCGTCGGGAGGCAGGACGAGCACGGCCTTCGCGGTCTGCGGGCTCACCCGGGCGAGCACGGTCGGATCGGTGGTGCGGCCGCTGCGGCAGATGATCCTCGTCCTGCCGGCGTCGGTGACGCAGGTGGAGATCTCGTCCTCCATCTCCACCTTGTCCTTCGGGGCGAGGACGACGACGGCCGACTTGCGCTGGTTGGCGTTGGCGGCCACCAGTTCCCCGACCACCGGGAAGACCTGGTCGGACCAGCCCAGCACGACGGTGTGCCCCGCTTCCAGCACCGTGGAGTGGCCGCGGCGCAGCGCCATGACGCGCCGGTTGATGCCGGTGGTGATCAGACTGACCAGAGTCGACACGAACAGCAGGGCGACCAGGGCGAGTGCCACGGAGGCCAGCACGTAGAGGGGCGGGCCGACCGCACCACCGATCTTGAGCGTCTGCCCGACGCTGACCCACACGGCCGTGAGCCGGCCGGAGAGCGTCGTCGGGGCGGCCCGGTCGGCCCAGACGAGCACCGTGCTCGCCGGGAGCACCACGGCAAGGCAGGCCAGGGCGAACCAGCCGATGAGCGCGGTGGTTCCGCCTGCCACCAGATGGTCGAACCGGTACCGAAGGCGCAGCCGGAAGGTCGTCCTGTGCCGCTGCGCCATGCGAACTCCCTCGTCTTCCGTGCTGCTAACCCACCGGCGTCCCGTCGGTTACGGGTGAACCCCCTTCGCCGCTCGGGCGGTCGGCCCCGACGCCCCCGCGGTGTCCGGTACGGGCTCCTGCGGTACGGGCTCCCGTACGGGTTCCGGCAGCCGCCGGGCCAGCGCCCACGCCAGCACCGGCAGCACGGCCAGCGGCAGCAGGGCGGCGCGCAGCGAGGCGGCGTCCGCGGCCGCGCCGATGAGCGGGCCCGCGAGGCCGCCGACGCTCACCGTCAGGCCGAGGGTGACCCCGCTCGCCGTTCCCATGCGCGTCGGGAGGTAGTCCTGGCCCAGGGTGACCTGGAGCGAGAAGGGCACGTACAGGGCGACGGCGGCGAGCGCCGCGCAGACGTACACGAGCGGCAGCGGCAGCAGGAGGATCCCGGCGACGGCGGGCACGGCCGCGGCGTAGGACCGGTGGACGGTGGTCACCCGGCCCCACCGCCCGGCCAGCCGGCCGCCGAGCAGGGTGCCGCCCGCGCTGCCCGCGAACAGGGCGAACAGGGCCACGGCCCCGGCGGTTTCACCGCCGCCGCGCTCGCGTACGTACAGGGCGATGAAGGTGCTCAGGCCGATGAAGACGACGGACCGGACGATCACGACGAGGGAGAGCCTCAGGAAGGCCGGCCAGTCGTCCCGCGACGCCACCGCGCCGGACGCGGCCGGCTCGGCCGCCTTGCTCGTCCGGGCGCCGGACGGCGGCAGGTTGAGGAGCACACCGAGCGCGGCGGGCACGGCCAGCAGCCACCAGCCGGCCGGGCCGGGCACCGCCAGGGCGCCGACGACCAGCAGCGGCGCGCAGGCGAAGCCGATGTTGCCGCCGAGCGCGAACCAGCTCATCGCCGTGTGCCCGGCCCCGCCCACCGTGGCACGGACCAGCCGGGCGGCCGCCGGGTGGTACGCGGCGACGCCCAGCCCGGAGAGCGCGACGGCGGCCACCGTGGCCGGGTACCCGGCGTCCAGCCCGACCAGCGCGATGCCGAGCCCGGCTGCGGCCGTGGCCACCGGGATCAGCCAGGGCATCGGGTGCCGGTCGGTCAGCATCCCGAAGAGCGGCTGGACCACTGAGGAGAGGAGCGAGGCGGCGAGCACGATGCCGGACGCGGCGGCGTACCCGTACGCGCGCTCCGCCACGAGGAAGGGCACGAGCGCGGCGACGGCGCCCTGGTAGACGTCGACGCAGGAGTGGCCCGCCGAGAGGGCGGCGGTGCGGCGCCGCAGCGGAGTTGTTCCGGTCATTGACTTCACCGATCGAGAATCGCCCTCCCCGGCGGCGTCCCGCTTCCGATAAATTGCCGAGTGATGCAGAAAATCCGCCACACGCCGCGGGCCGCGACCAGCATCCGCGAGCTCGACACCGACATCGGGATCGATCCGCACCGTCACGACGACCACCAGATCGCCTACGCCGGTTCCGGCGTGCTGTCCATCACCACCGACGCCGGCACCTGGGTGGCCCCCGCCACCCGGGCCCTGTGGATCCCGGCCGGGACGGTGCACGAGCACCGCGCCTTCGGCCGTACCGACCTGCACTCCGTGGGCCTGCCGACCCGTCTCAACCCGCTGTCGCTGGACGCGCCCGCGGTCATCGCCGTCGGCCCGCTGCTGCGCGAGCTGATCCTGGCCTACACCCGCGGTCCCGAGGACGGCAGTCCTGAGCGGCGACGGCTGCTCGGGGTGCTCCTCGACCAGCTGCGGGCCTCGCCGCTGCAGCCGCTGCACCTGCCCGCCCCCGCCGACCCGCGGCTCGCGGCGGTGTGCGCGCTGCTGCACGCCGACCCCGCCGATCAGAGGGGGCTGGCGGCGCTCGCCGCGGCCGCGGGGGCGGGCGCCGGTGAGCGGACGCTGAGCCGGCTGTTCCGCGCCGAGCTGGGCATGACCTTCCCGCAGTGGCGCACCCAGCTGCGGCTGCACCGGGCGCTGCGGCTGCTGGCCGCCGGCGTCCCGGTGACCGCCGTGGCGCACCGCTGCGGGTGGTCGTCGGCGAGTGCGTTCATCGACGTCTTCCGCCGGGCCTTCGGGCAGACGCCCGGGGCCTACGGGCGGCCGTAGCGCAGGAGTACGACGCCGTTGCCGAAGGTGCGGGTGCCCTCCAGGCGCAGCGGGACCGTGCCGCTGTCGACGGGCGGGAAGAGTGGTTTGCCGCGGCCGATCCGCACCGGGTGCACATAGATCCGGTACGCGTCCACCAGGTCGTGGCGCAGGAACTCGGCGGCGAGATCGGCCCCGCCGACGACCAGGTCACCGCCGGGGGCCGCCTTGAGGGCGGCGACCTCCTCCGGCACGACGTCCCGCACGATCGTGGTGTTCCAGTCGGCCCGCTGAAGGGTGCGCGAGTACACGTACTTCGGGATCTCCCGCCAGAGGCGGGCGAACTCGACCATGACCGGGGTGCTCGCGGGGTCGGCGTCGGCGGTCGGCCAGAAGTCCGCCATCAGCTCGTACGTCACGCGGCCTTCCAGCAAACCGCCCAGCGCGCGGACCTCGTCGTTGAAGTGCTGGTGCAGTTCCTCGTCGACCACGTGCCAGTCGATCTGCCGCTCGGGACCCTCGATGTATCCGTCGAGGGACACCGACATCATGAGGATGATCTTCCGCATACCGGCCCACCCTACGCCGCGGACATACTGATCGCTGTGAAGACCGAAGACGACAGCGCCGACACCGTCCGCACGGCCGACGACACCGTCCTGTTCCACGTCGAGGGCCGGACCGGGGTGGTCACCCTCAACCGCCCCAAGGCCCTCAACGCCCTCACCCACCCCATGGTGCTGCGGATCGACGAGGCGCTCGGCGCCTGGCAGGACGACCCCGCCGTCCACCAGGTCCTGATCCGGGGAGCCGGGGAGCGCGGACTGTGCGCGGGCGGGGACATCCGGGCCATCCACGACGACGCCAAGGCGGGGACCACCGCCTCCGCCGGCTTCTGGCGCGACGAGTACCGGCTCAACGCCCGGATCGCCCGCTACCCCAAGCCGTACGTCGCCCTCATGGACGGCATCGTCATGGGCGGCGGCGTCGGCGTCTCCGCCCACGGCGGCGTGCGCGTCGTCACCGAGCGCTCGCGCGTCGCCATGCCCGAGACCGGCATCGGCTTCGTCCCCGACGTCGGCGGGACCTGGCTGCTCGGGCGCGCCCCCGGCCGGCTCGGCACCCACCTCGCCCTCACCGGCGCCCCCGTGGGCGCCGCCGACGCCTTGCTCTGCGGGCTCGCCGACCACTTCGTACCCGCCGGCCGGCTCCCGGAGCTCACCGCCGCTCTCGCCACGGCGCCCGCCCACGAGGTGCTGCCGCGGTACGCCGCCACGCCCGAGCCCGGTGAACTCGCCGGCCGACGGTGGTGGATCGACCACTGCTACGCGGCGGACACGGTCGAGGAGATCGTGGAGCGGCTGCTCGGCCAGGGGGAGCCGGCGGCCAAGGAGGCCGCCGAGACGATCCTGGCCAAGTCCCCGACCGCCCTCAAGGTCACCCTCGCCGCCGTACGCCGGGCCGTGGCCCTCGGCACGCTGGAGCGGGTGCTGGCCCAGGAGTTCCGGGTCTCCTGCAACGCGCTGGGCTCGCCCGACCTCGTGGAGGGCATCCGGGCCCAGGTCGTCGACAAGGACCGCGATCCGCGCTGGTCCCCGCCGACCCTGGCCGAGGTCACCGACGCGGACGTGGAGCGGTTCTTCGCCCCGCTCGGCGAGGGCCGCGAACTGCGTCTGCCGGAGGGTTGACCCGGCCGCGGCCGAGCCGGACCGCCGCGACGATCCGTGCGGTAAAACTGGTGTCACGGCGGCCCGTGTCCCGGCAGCATGTCCCGATGCCCGCCATGCCCGCCGCACCCGCCGTGCCCACGGACCGCGTCCTGCTCCTCGCCCCGCGCGCCTCCGATACGGCGCGCCGCCTCTCCGAAACGGCCGCGGGCCGTGGGCCTTAGCGGTAGCCGGTCGTGTCCGCCGGGCGGTTCGGGTCCTGGACCTCGACCAGGTAGCGCCAGGCGTCCGGTCGGCTGCCGTCGAGGTCCGTGAAGCCGTAGACCCGCGCGAGCTGCCCGCTGGAGAGGGAACGGCCGTTCCAGCGCGACACCTCCGGGTCCGCGGCGAGCGCCGCGACCGCCCGGCCCACGTACGCCGGGGTCTCGGAGATGGCGAAGTGCGGGACCCGGGCCAGCGCGTCCCGCCAGTTCGCCTCCGTCACCCCGAAGTTGTCGAGCATCATCTCCGAGCGCAGCCAGCCCGGGGTCAGCGCCACCGCCGTCGCCCCGCGCGGCCCCAGCTCGTGCCCCAGCGCGAACGCCATGCGCAGGACGGCGGACTTGGCGATGTCGTAGAAGAAGGACACCCGGTAGTTGCTCGCGTTGTACTCGGCGGTGCCGTCCGTCATCTCCACCACCAGCCCGCCCGGCTCGCGCAGCACCAACGGCAGAGCGAAATGGCTGGTGATGGCATGGGTCTCCACCGCCAGCCGCATCAGCCGCAGCCCCTTGTCCAGGTCGTGCTCCCAGACCGT
Organism: Streptomyces sp. NPDC028910; assembly: GCF_055564955.1. Lineage (NCBI taxonomy): Bacteria > Bacillati > Actinomycetota > Actinomycetes > Kitasatosporales > Streptomycetaceae > Streptomyces > Streptomyces sp. NPDC028910. Next base: position 9,670 of record NZ_JBVHVF010000016.1, read on the forward strand.
GCTGTCCCACTCGAAGAGCAGCTCCCCGCCCCAGATGTCGTTGACCAGCACGTTCAGGCGCCCCTGCTCGGTGTCGATCCGCCGGACCAGCGCCTCCACCTCGCCCGGCACCAGATGGTCGGCGACCACCGCGATCCCCTGACCGCCCGCCGCGGTGACCAGCTCGGCGGTCTCCTCGATCGTCTCGGGCCGGTCGTACTCCGAGCGCCTTCCCCGGGTGCTGCGCCCCGACACGTACACGATCGCGCCCTGCGCGCCGAGCTGGACCGCGATGCCGCGGCCCGCGCCCCGCGTCGCCCCGGCCACGAGGGCCACCCTGCCTTCGAGAGTCCGCTGTGCTTCCGCCATGCCCCGACCCTACGACGGTCCGCCTGCCCGAAACCTGCCGAACACGGCCACCACCGCCAGGGACAACAGCAGCCCGCCCGCCGCCAGCCCCAGCGCCCAGCCCGGCCCCCACAGGGTCCAGACCGCCCCGAAGAGCAGGGAACCCGCGAACCGGGCCAGCGCCTGCGCGGTCTGGAGCACCGCGAGCCCGGTGGTGCGCAGCTCGGCCGGCAGCAGCGGCCCGGCGGCCGCCATCAGCACCCCGTCGGTGGCCGCGTAGAACAGGCCGAGCAGCGCGAGCACACCGACGGCCAGCAGCGCCCCGGCCGGTACCGGGGCCAGGAGCAGCAGGCAGGCGGCGAGCAGCAGCACGTGCCCGCAGAGGAAGACCCGGTGGCGGCCCAGCCGGTCGGCGAGCCGGCCCACGGGCAGCGCGGCCAGCAGGAACACGGCCGCCGTGCCCACGGGCAGCAGCGGGAAGTACCCGGCCGCCAGGTCGAGCCGGCGCTGGAGCAGCAGGTAGAGGAAGGCGTCGCCGACCGTGAACAGGCCGAGCACGGCAGCGGTCAGGCAGAGCCGCCGCAGGCCGGAAAGGCGTAGGAGGGTGCGTACGGGGGGCAGCGGAGCCCGGGCGCTGACGGCGGCGGGCGCGGGGGCCTCCCGCACGAAGAGCGCGAGCAGCACCACGCCCAGTACGGCGATGCAGCAGCTCACGGTGAACACGGCCTCGTACCCGTCCACCGCCACCCACAGCACCCCGAACGCTGCCAGCGGCCCCAGCAGCGCGCCCGCCGTGTCCAGGGCGCGGTGCACCCCGAAGGCGCGGCCCTGCTGCTCGGGCGGAACGGACAGCGAGATCAGCGCATCGCGCGGGGCGGTGCGCAGGCCCTTGCCGGTCCGGTCGGCGGCGAGCACCGCCGCCACCGACCAGGGGGTGGTGACGGCGAGCAGGGCCGCCTTGCACACGGCGGAGAGCGCGTAGCCGGTGCCCGCGACGAGCTTGCGGCGACGGGTGCGGTCGGAGATCCGGCCGCCCGCGAGGCGCAGCAGTGCGGTGGCGCCGTGCTGCAGACCGTCCAGGGCGCCGAAGGCCAGCGGGGACATGCCGAGCCCCGCCATCAGGTACAGCGGCAGGACCGCGGTGACCATCTCCGCGGAGACGTCCGTGACCAGGCTGACCAGTCCGAGCGCGAACACCGTGCCGGGGACGGCCCGCAAGGGGCCCTTCGCGGCCGGGGTGTCCCCGGCGATGTCCGCGGCCCGGCTGGTCGACAGGTACACGGGACGTCTCCTCCGGGTGTCTAGAACCAGTTGACGGTGAGCGGGAAGGCGGCGGTGACGGTCGCGCCCGTGGAGTCGGTGGCCGTCGCGGTGATCTGGAGCGTGCCGCTGGCCCACGGTTTGCCGCTGATCCGGCCGGTGCCGGCGTCGACGGTCAGGCCCCAGGGCAGGCCGGTGGCCGCGTACCGGACCGGGGGCTTGCCGCCGGTGGAGCTGAGCTGGATGGTGCAGGACTGGTTGAACTTGCAGGTCTGCGGGCCGGGATTGGCCAGCTTCAGGTCACCTGGAGTGGGCGTCGGAGTCGGGGTCGGGGTGGGCGTGGGTGTCGGTGTGGGAGTCGGCGTGGGTGTGGGCGTGGGCGTGGGATCCGTCGAGCTGACGAACACCTCACTGATCGGCTGGACGTTGGCCGCGTTGCCCGCGTGCGTCGTACCGAACAGGTCCTCGAAGGTCCGCAGCAGGTGGTGGTGGTTGAAGGGGGTGGCGTACTTGCCCGTCTTGACGTGCGCCCCGTAGAAGACGGTGGCGATCTGGTTGGAGCCCAGGAAGTTGTCCTCGTCCCAGGTCAGGACCAGCAGGCTGTTGTTGGCCTTCGCCCACTGCGCGTAGGCGTCGATGTTGTTCTTCGTCCAGGTGTCCCCCGTGCTCACGGAGCACGAGTGCATGTCGTTGCACTGGTTCGGGACGATGAAGGACAGGTGGGGCAGTGCGGCGAAGTTGTTCTGCGGGAACTGCGCCCAGGTCTTCCCGGTGTTCAGCGGCACGTTCTTGAAGGCGAACCACGGGTTGTGCTTCTGCGCGTACTGGCCGTTCGTACAGGCGGTGGACCCCTCGCTCGGCAGGTCCTCGTTGTACGTCGCGAAGGTCTTGCCGGCCGCGATCAGCTCCTGGCCGAGATTGGGCGCCGTCATCGACTGCGGGACGTAGCAGCCGTCCCCCGTGATGCCCTGCGTGGCGCCCGAGAAGAGGTTGAAGTAGTTCGGCTGGCTGGGGTGGGTCAGTGCCTTCATGGCGGTCAGGCTCGCGCCGCCGTTCGCGAGCTGGTTGATGTACGGGGCGTTGGCGCTGCCGATGATCTCGCCGTACTGCTTGTTCTCGTACACGACGACCACCACGTGGTCGTACGACGGCAGTGCGGGGGCGGCGCTCACGGTGGCGGAAGTGTTCTCCGCGGCCTGCGAGTTGGCCACGGTGAAGGCGCCCAGCAGGCCGAGCGTGCCGATCCCGGCCACGAGCGCGGACCATCGGGCCCGGCGTCTCGCGCGCGCCGTCGGTGAGGGGCGGGGCGTCGGTATGGGCATGGGCATGGGTGGTTCCTCCTTCTTCTCGGTGGGCCCGGTGGGCCCGGTGGGCCCGGTGGGCCGGGCGGGCCGGTGGGTCGGTCCGCCCGGTGGTTCGGTCGGGTCATTCCTCGCGCCGGGCCGCACCGGCCACGGCGATGTTCAGGAACCGCGGTACGGGTCGCCCCCGGTCGCGGAAGTCCTCCGCGACGGCGGCCCGGACCGCCGCCAGCCGCGCGCCGGGCAGCAGCACCAGTACGCTCCGCCCCGGCCGCTGCCCGGGCGGCCAGGCGCTCAGCGCCCCGGCCCGGCGGGCGAGAGCCACGGCCCGCGCCAGCTCGCGGGGCCGGTCCGAGGCCTCGCCGCGCACGGCCATCAGCACCAGCCGCGCTCCCGAGGCGGCCGGGTCGAAGGCGACGTAGCGCTGCCGCCGCCGGGGTTCCGCGCCCAGCAGCAGCGCCCTGCCCGACCGGGCGAAGAGCACGGCCCGGCGCAAGCCGTCGTCGCCGTCCGGCAGCGCTTCGGACAGCAGCCGGGCCAGGTATTCGCGGTCCGGCCCCTCGCCCGCCCCCGTGTGTACGTCGGCCACCGCCAGCGCCACCGCGCAGTCGGCCGGCTCCGCCGTGGCCAGCCCGGCGGCCCCCGTGAGCGAGCCCTGCACGTGCAGATCGGTCCCGCCGCTGCCGTACCCGGCCCGGGCCAGCGCCCGCAGCACGGCGTACGGCCGGACGGCCCAGGCGGGTGCGGAGGGCGGCGGTCCGGACAGGGTCAGCGGCAGATCGCAGCTGTCAGCGGGATGCCCGAGCGAACTGAGCCGCACCAGGCCGTCGGTGCGCGGGGCCGCGGCGGCGGCCGTCGGCCAGCCGGCCGCCGCGACCAGCCCGCGGGAGCCCAGGTGGAAGGCGTACGGGGCGCTCCACACGGCGGCCGCGGGCCGGCCGTGCGCGGCTTCCAGGGCGTAGGCGACGAGGCGGAACAGCGGATCGGCGGTGGCCCGCCGGGCCAGGTCGCCGCCGGCGAGGTCGGCTGCTGCTGCGGTGTCCGGTCGGCTGGTGTCGGTCAGGGCCTCTCCGGCGGGATTGGCGGCCACCGCCCTGCTCCTGCGCGCGGCGCCGGCGGGCGCGGCACGACCCGCGCCCGTCACGGGACGTCCTTGCGGGCCAGCATCCGGTAGGCGTTCCCGCCGTCCGTGTGCCGGGCCGCCGCCGTGCGCAGCGCGTCGAGCACCGCCGCGCCGGCGAAGCACGGCAGGGCGGCGGCCCGTACGGCAAGGGCGAGGGCCCGGGCCCGGCGGGTGGCGGGGGGACCCCACGGCCGGTCCGGATCCGGGGCCAGCCGCGTCGCGGTCAGAGCCACCGCGCCGAAGAAGTCATTGCCCTGGTGGGCGGGGCCGTGCTCCTCGGCGAGGACGGTGAATCCCCGGTCGGCCAGTGCCTCGCGCAGGTTCGCGGCGGGCACGAGGTGCTGGTGCTGGGGCTGGAACCAGGGCAGCCACGCCGGGCCGAGGAGCCGGGCCATCCGGGACTCCGGGTCGGGCAGCTCGATGGTCAGGAACCCGCCGGGGGCGAGGACCGCGGCCGCCGCGTCCAGTTCGGCGAGCGGATCCCGGGTGTGCTCCAGGTAGTGGTACATGCTGACGACCTCGTACTGGCCCGCCAGTTTCGACGCGAACTCCGGGAACTGGCCCTGGTATCCCGTCTCCACCCAGCCGCGGCGCTCGGCCCCGCGGACCCCGTCGCCCATGTCGAGCCCGTCGAACCGGGTCCGCGGCCACACGGCCCGCGCCGCGTTGCAGAAGTGACCGTGTCCGGTGCCGACATCGAGCCAGGTCGCCGGGTCGGCGTGCGGGAGGAGCATCTCGGCTCGGCTCCGGTAGGCGGCGCCGAGCCGTCCGAAAACCGTGCCCGCGCCCTCGCCGCCGCGACCGTCGTAGAAGTCGCGGTAGTAGAACTCCAGCCCCTCGACGGTCAGTCGGGGGTTCTGGAAGACGTGCCCGCAGTCCCCGCACCGCTCCAGGGTGAACCGGCCGGGCTTGCCCTGGAGCAGGTCGGGCACCCGGACCCGGACGGTGAGCCGGCGGGAGCCGCACCACGGGCACTCCTGGCGGCGCGGTTCGAGGAAGTGACCGGTGCCCCCGGCCAGTTCGTCCCGGTAGGCGGCGGCCCGGGCGGCGGCGTCCCCGATGTCCCCGGCGCTGCGGGCCCGGCCGGCCGCCGCGGCCGTACGCAGGGCAGCGCCGAGGGAGCGCGCCGGCCGGGCCGCGGTGGCCCGGGCGAGGTCGGCGGGGCGCAGCGGGGAGCCCGGGCCGCCGAGGGCGAGGTACGGCTGGAGCCAGTACAGCCCGGCCGCGGCGGCGCCCCACCGGCCCTGGCGCAGGGCGACGCCCGCGAGCAGCGCCAGCCCGCACAACTGCGCGGCGGCCAGCGCCCCCGGCGGCAGCCCCTGGGCCCGCAGCTCGGCGGCCCGTGCCGGTCCGCGTGTCCGCTCAGGTCCTCCGCAGCTCAGGCCGGGCGCGATGGCCAGCCCCGTGGCGTCGGCCGCGTACTCCTTCAAACGGCGGGTCAGCGCGAGGAGTTCCGCCGGCTCCAGGCGCGGTCCGACCGGATCCAGCCCGCCCGGACCCACTGGGCCCGGATCCGCCCCGCCCGGATCCACTCCGGCCCGCGCCAGCACCTCCTCGGTGACGAGCACGGCGAACCCGGCCCCGCGCCCCTCACCGAGCCGGTCCTGCCGGTAGCGGGCCGGATCGACCAGGCGCAGCAGCCCCAGCACCCGCTCGGCCGCCAGGTCCGCGGGCAGCAGGTCCAGTACCCGCAGGCCCTCCCCTTCAGCGTGCGCGCACGCGGCGAGGAAGGTGGCCGCATCGGGCTCGACCCCCCGGGCGGTGAGCAGCCGCCACCCGGCGGCGCGCGGTACCCCGTACGGCGCGGGCGGGGTCACCGGCAGCACCGGGATCGCCCGCAGCCGGCGTCCGGCGCGTACGGTGCCCGCGCCGAGGGCGGCCAGTACCACCGCGGAGGTCCACCGGACCCGGGAGAGCGGGGGTGGCGTCATAGCAGTTTCTCCAACCGGTCGGCCGCGGCGGCGGCCCCGCCCGCCGCGGCGAATGAGGCCTGGATCTTCCGGGCGGCCCGGCGGGGGCCGGGGTCGTCCAGTACGGCCGTGAGCGCGTCGCGCAGTTCCTCGGCCCGGGTCCTGCCGAACCGCACCCGGATCCCGGCTCCGGCCTCGACCACTTGCCGGGCCACGATCGGCTGGTCGTCGCGGATCGGCGCGACGACCAGCGGCAGCCCGTACGCGAGGGCCTCGCAGACGGTGTTGTGGCCGGCATGGCAGACCACCGCGTCCAGGTGCGGCAGCAGGTCCAGTTGCGGCACGCTCTCCCGGAGCAGTACGTGGTCCGGCGCGGCCCCGACCAGCGCGGAGGGTGCCGCCAGCACCAACTGGACGTCCTCGGCGAGGCGTTCGGCGGCGCCCAGCACCGCGCCGTAGAAGCGGGCGCCGGCCTCCTGGTTCAGGGTGCCCAGGGACACCAGCACCCGCCGCCGCGCCGGATCCAGCCGCTGCCAGGGGAAACCGGGCGCGGTCGGCCGGGCCCCGAAGGCCGGCCCGACGAAGGCGTAGTGCGGCGGAGGCTCCCCGGTCCCGGCCGTTCCCACCAGTTCGGGAGTGGAGAAGACCAGCACCAGCCGCTCCGAGAACCGCGGGTCCCAGCCTCCCGGGTCCCAGCCTCCCGGATCCCGCGCCGCCGCTCCGTACTCGGCGAGCAGGCCGTGGATCTGCCCGGCCACCCACTCGCCGACCTTCGGGAAGTCGGCGAAGGGCCGGGTGAGTTCGGCCGAGGTGCTGGCGGACGTCGCCCACGGGACGCCGAGCCGCCGGGCGACCAGCGGTCCGGCCAGGGCCTGCTGGTCGGCGACCATCACGTCCGGCCCGAACGCGCGGACGGCCCGTGTCACCCCCGGCACCATCGCCCGGGCCAGCGGCACCAGCGCCTCCTCCCACAGGAACCGCAGCGCCCCGACCCCGCGCAGATCGCGCCAGCGTTCGTGCAGGGCCGCGTACCCGCCGCCCACATCCTCGCCGGCCGGCAGGATCCGGGCGTGGGCGGGCAGCAGCCGGGACAGCGCCGCGGCCGGCCCCGTCCAGGCGACCTCGTGTCCCCGGGCGGCCAGTTCGGCCCCGACGGCCACGGTCGGATTGACGTGCCCGGCCAGCGGCGGCACGGTGAACAGCACCCTCATGGGACCAGCGCTCCCGCCCGCGGCCGCGCCGCCACCGCGGCCGTCGCGTCGAGATGGGCGAGCACGGCTTCCCGTAGGACCCCGCTGCTCTCCTTCAGCACGTCGTGCCCCAGACCCGGCAGGATCCGCAGGGCCCCCTGCGGGGCGTGGCGGGCCAGCTCCCGGGCTCCCGGGACCAGTTCGGAGTGTTCGCCGCAGACGATCAGGACCGGGCAGCGCAGCCGGGCGTAGTCGGCCGGGGTGAAGGTGCGGCTCGCGGCGATGTCGTCGATGAGCGTGGTGCGGTTGAGGAGGGCGTCGGCGATGGCCGTGAGGTTGGCGGCCTTGCGCAGGCGCAGGGCGAGCAGCTCGGCGGGCACCTGGCTGTCCTCCAGGCTGAGCGCGGCGGCCGACAGGGTGTCCACCATGTTCTCCACCCAGGCTCCGCCGAGCGGGGGTTCGAGGAGGGTGAGCCCGGCGACCAGATCGGGCCGGGCGAGGGCGGCGTGCAGGGCCAGGGTCCCGCCGTAGCTGTTGCCGACCAGGTGGACCGGGCGCTGCCCGAGGTCCAGCGCCTCGAGCAGGGCGAAGAGGTCCCGTACGGCGGTGCGGCTGTCGTAGCCGGTGGCCGGGCGTTCGGTGCGGCCGTGGCCGCGCAGGTCGTAGAGGACGGCCTCGTGCCCGGACCGGGCCACCGGGACGGCCAGGGGGCAGTAGAAGGAGGACAGGTTGTCGACGACCAGGCCGTGCAGGAACACGACGACGGGGCGGTCGGGGGCGCCGGCGGTGGCCGGGAGCCGCTGGACGTGGAAGCGCAGGGAGTGGGCGAGTACGACGGCCATGGCGGCCTCAGCCGGCCGACGCGGGCGAGGAACCCGCCGAGACCCGGGCCAGGGAGGTGTGCGTGATCCGGCCGATGTGGGTGACGAGTTCGCCGACGGACATGGCGAGGATGGCGTCCATGTCCTTCTCCGCCAGGAATCCCATCAGGTCCACCCCGGCGCCGTAGCGGTGGTGGAGCAGCTCGGCGAGGGCGACGAACTCGATGCTCTCCAGGGCGAGGTCCTCGTTGAAGGTCGTCTCCATCGTGACCTCCTCCGCGAGGAGGTACTCGTCGCCGACGATCTCCACGAGCATGCCCGTGATCTCGGCGAGGATGTCAGGTGCCATGGCGGGTCTCCGTGAGGTGGAAGGGGACGGGGTAGGGCGCCGCGGCCGGGGCGGTGGAGTCGGTGGCGGTCCAGGCGACGACGTGGTCGAGCGGCGAGTCGGTACGTACGGCGCTCGTCAGCGGCGTGGTGCGGATCGGGTACGAGTGCCCGTCGGGGGAGGTCACGAGCAGGCCGCCGGAATCCGGATCGCCGGAATCCGGATCGTCGGCCACCCGCCAGTCCCGGGGCCGGCCGCCCAGCCCGCTGCCCTGCGCCTTCGCGGCGGCCTCCTTGGCGCACCACACGGCGGTGAGCGCGGCCGGCAGTCCGGCTCCGCCGCGGGCGGCCAGCCGTTCGGCGAGGCGGAGTTCGTCCGGCCCGAGCGCGATCCGGATCAGCGCGTCCGGGTCGGTCGTCACCGGCTCCAGGTCGATGCCGACCGGCCGGGCCGGGTGGGCCAGGGCGACGGCGATCCGGTCCTTGTGGGCGATCGACAGCCGGAAGCCGGGGGTCAGCGGGGACTCGGCGAGCGGCCGACCGGCCGGGTCGTTGCCGACGGGCACCTCCACCGGGAACACCGGCCCGGCTCCGCCGTCCCACAGCAGCCGGCGCAGCGCGTCCTTGGCGGCGATCCGGCCCAGCAGCCAGGGCGCCTGGGCACGCGGCGACAGCCGTTCGTAGGCCGCCCGCTCGGCGGCGCCGAGGTAGCGCCGCATCACCAGCTCCTGCGAGGCGGGATCGCTCCAGCGGCGCCGGGCCAGGCACCAGCCCTCCGGCCGGGGCTCGCCGATGCCGCAGACCTCCGGGGTGAACTTCATCGGCCAGACCCGCTCGTCGGCGCCGAACCGGCGGTACGTCCACCCCTCGATCCGGGCCCACACCTCGCCCGTGGCACGCCGCAGTTCGAGGTCACCGCGCACGGTGACGTCGTGCACCTCGCGGATCCGGGCCGTGGCGGCGACCAGCTCCAGCGGGGCGGGCGGGGGCCCGCAGAACCGGATGCGGTCCACCGTGGCCGGGAAGACCAGCCGGTCCACCGGGAGCCGCAGCTGCATCCAGTGGCCGAACAGCTGCCCGGCGGCGTCGAGGAGCGCGCCCGGGTCGGGCAGGGCCCGCAGCACCCCGTGGATGCCGTCCGAGCCGACGGTCCGTACCTCGTGCACCCCGGCGAAGCGGGGGCCGTGGAACATCCACCGGTCCCGGTAGAGGGCCGCGGCGCTGACGGGGGCCGGCCCGGGGTCCCGCAGGGGCGTGTCGTCGGGCGCGGGCGGCTGCCCGTACCGCTCGCCGAGCAGCACGACCACCGAGGCGTACTCCCCGAGGGCGACGCGCAGTCGGCCGGGCCCGTCACCGCGGACCGTGACCTCGACGTCGACGGCCGGCTCGACGGCGAGCCAGCGCAGGGCCCGTACGTCCTCGTAGCCGACGACGGCGAGGCCGGGCGGGGCGCAGCGCCGTGCGGCCTCGGCGGCCAGCTCCAGCATGGTGGTCATGGGGACGACGGGGAACCGGTCCGAGTCCTCGGGCCAGCCGTCGGGCTGGAGGTAGACGCAGTGGTCGCGGACGTAGGGCAGCGTGGTGAGCGAGAGCCGCAGGATGTGCTTCCCCGTGGCCCTCCCCGAACCGTTGGGGCGCTGCCCCGCACCGGCCGCCGGCGTGCCGGGGACCGGCCCCGCACCGCGCCCGCCGGCGGAAGCCGCCGCATCGGGCGCGCGCAGCGCCGACCAGGCCTCGGCGACGCTCCGGGCGGCCGAGCCGGTGTCCGCGAGGACCGCGTCCAGGGCGGACAGCAGGACCGGCCGGGGCCCGGACGGCTCGGGGGGCGACGCGGGCCTTCGGGTGGGGGTCGGGGCGGGCGGCGCCGCGGGCAGGACACCGCCGAGGGCGGCACGCGCCGCCCCGCCCAGGCGGACCAGCGGCGAACCGAGGTCCAGCTGCACGGCATGCCCCCGTGCGGCCGGGGACCCGGCCGCACGGCCCTCCACAGCACCGTCCTGCGCGACCCACTCCGCACCGTCCTTCGCGGCGCCCGCCTGCTCCCGGCCGGCGGACCCCGGCCCGGAGCCCGTCTGCGCCATCCGCCCCGCAGGGAAGAGCAGGTCCCAGCGCGGCGCGTGCCCCTCGGCCCAGAGGGCGGCGCAGGTGCGGCCGAGCGCCGCCAGACCCGGGAGGCGGGGGGAAGAGGCGGAGACCGAGAGGTGGGGGCGCTCGCGCAGGGTGTCCTCGACGAAACCGGGCAGACTGCCCGGGCCGAGCGTGACGAAGCCGCGCACGCCCTCCTCCTCGTACAGCCGCAGCGTCAGCTCGCGGAAGCGGACCGGCTCCAGGAGGTGGCGGACCACCAACTCCCGTACGTCTTCCGGTGCCGCGGGAAACGGCGCGCACGTGGTGGCCGACCACACCGGGAGGGAACCGGGCCCGAGCGGCAGCCGGTCGAAGGCGGCGCGGACCTGGCCGAGGTACGGCTCCCACATCGGGGTGTGGAAACCCGACCGGAACGGCAGCTCCTGACCGAGCACCCCGTCCCCGCGCAACCGCGCGACCACGGAGGCCACTTGCGCCGGATCGCCGCATATCACCGACTGGTGCGGGCAGTTGTCGTGGCTGACCACCACCCGGTCCAGACCGTGCAGCGCGGCCTCCGCGCGCCGCGCACCGCAGCCCAGCGCCGCGTACACGAGATCCGGGACGAGCAGATCGCCCGGCCGCAGCGAGTCCAGGAAGGTGTCGGCCGCCTCCCGCGGATACATCCCGGCGGCCACCATCGCCGCCCACTCGCCCAGGCTGTGGCCCGCCAGCACGTCGGCCTCGATGCCGAGCTCGGGCAGGACGCGGGCGAAGAAGCGGCCCGTGGCGATCGCGTCCAGGGCCCGTTCCACGAGCGACGCGCCCCGGGTGAGCCGGGGCGGCGCCAGCCCGAGCCGGTCCGCCACGTCGTCCACCACGGGTGCGAACTCCGGCTCCAGGCCCGGGAACAGGAACGCCACCCGGCCGCCCAGTGGCTCCGGCGTGAACCAGACGTCCCCGCGCCCCCGCCACGGCCGGCCGCGCGCCACCGCCTTCGCGGCCAGTGCGAGCCGCTGGGGCGTCGGCCCGACCACCGCGACCCGGCAGGGCCCCTCGCCTCCGGACGCCGGGGAAGCGGCCGCCAGCCGTGCCGACAGCTCCGCCGGCGTGTCCGCGCCGATGAGGAGTACGTCGTCCCGCGCGGCCGGCCCCACCGGCGCGGCCGCGGCTCCCAGCGGCAGGAACCGCCTCACCGGAGCCACGGGCCTCGCGGCGCCCGGAGCCACGGGCCTCGCGGCGCCCGGAGCCACGGGCCTCGCGGCGCCCGCAGCCACCGGGCTCGCGGCGCCCGGAGCCTCCTCCAGGACCACATGCGCGTTGATGCCGCCGAAGCCGAACGCGTTCACCCCGGCCCGGCGGGGCGCCGGCCCGCGCTCCCACGGCTCCGCCGCCGTCACCGGCCGCATCCGGGTCCGCGCCAGGTCCGGGTGCGGCTCCTCCAGGTGCAGCGTCGGCGGCAGCACCCCCTCGTACACCGCGAGGGCGGCCTTGATCAGCCCGGCCATGCCCGAGGCCTGCATGGTGTGGCCCAGCATCGACTTCACCGAGCCGAAGCCGATCTCCCCTCCCCCCTCCACGGGCGGTCCGAACACCTGGGCGAGGGTGTCCAGTTCGGCGGCGTCCCCCACCGGCGTGCCCGTGCCGTGCGCCTCCAGAAGGCCCAGCGCGCCCGGCTCCCGCGGATCCAGCCCCGCCTCCCGCCAGGCCCGCTCCAGTGCCCGTACCTGGCCCGCCACGAGAGGGCTCATCAGACTCGCCGCCCGGCCGTCCCCGGCCACGCCCGTCCCGCGGATCACCGCGTACACCCGGTCGCCGTCCCGCTCCGCGTCCGCCAGCCGCTTCAGCAGCACCACCCCGGTGCCCTCCGACAGCAGCGTCCCGTCGGCCCTGCGGTCGAAGGGCCGGATCCGCTCGCTCGGGCTGAGCGCCCGCAGCTGCGTGAACACGCTCCACAGCGTCGCGATGTGGCAGTGGTGCACCGCCCCCGCGACCACCGCGTCACAGCGCCCGCCGGCCAGCAGGCCCACCGCCTGGTCCACCGCCAGCAGGGACGAGGCGCAGGCCGCGTCCAGGGTGTAGGCGGGGCCGCGGAAGTCCAGCCGGTTCGCGGTCCGGGCCGCGGTGAAGCTCGGCACCAGCCCGATCGACGCGTCCGGCCGCTCCGGACCCAGCGCGTCCTGGAACGCCGCGCGCACCGCCGAGATCCGCCGCTCGCCCAGTTCCGGCGCCAGCTCCCGCAGCGTCTGCGCCAACTGGTGTGCGGTGCGGACCCGTTGGTCGAGACGCGCGGTGGCCACCCCCATGAATCCGCCGCGCCCCAGCACCACCCCGATCCGGGAGCGGTCGGCCGGCAGCCGGGTCTCGCCGCCCGCGTCGGCGATCGCCTCGGCCGTCGCGTGCAGGGCCAGCATCTGATCCGGCTCGGCCCCCTCCACCGTGGCCGGCATGATCCCGAACCGGGTCGGGTCGAAGGCGGCGAGGCCGTCGACGAAGCCGCCGCGCCGGCAGTAGAACCGGTCGCCGGCCGCGGGACCGGTGGCGCCCCGCGGGTCGTAGTACACCTCGGGATCCCAGCGGCCGGGCGGGACCTCGCCGATGGAGTCCGTACCGGCGAGGAGGTTGCGCCGGTACGCGGCGAGATCGGCGGCCCCCGGGAACACCGCGCCCATCCCGACGATCGCGGCATCGGTCGGCAGGGGGCCGCCGCGCCGCTGTCGTTCACTCATCGCCGTGACCTTCCTGCGCCATCAGGACGACCTGTACGTCGCTCCCGTGGGCCAGTTCGTCGAGGAACGCGGCGGTGCCCGCGTCCGGCGTGATCAGCGGGATGCCGCGACGGGCGTACGCACGCTCCAGCTCGGGTGTGACCATCCCGCCCGCCTCCGCCGCCCAGGGCCCCCAGTCGACGGACAGCACCCGGCCCGGGAAGGACTCCGCCCAGGTGTGCGCGAGGCCGTCGAGGGCGTCGTTGGCCGCGGCGTAGTCGCTCTGGCCGCGGTTGCCGTACACCCCGGCGACACTGCCGAACAGGGCCAGGAACCGGGGCGCGGGCCACGTTCCGTGCTCGGCGGCCGCGGCGGCCAGGTGGCGGGCGCCGGCCACCTTGGTGGTGAACACCTCGGTGAAGTCCGCGGGTTGCTTGTCGCGCAGCAGCCCGTCGCGCAGGATCCCGGCGCCGTGCACGATGCCGTCCAGCCGGCCGTGACGGCTGCGTACGTCGGCCACGACGGCCCGCACGGCCCGCCCGTCGGTGACGTCCGCGCAGTGGTAGCGGACGGAGGCCGCCGCCGTGGCGAGGGCGGCCAGGGTGGCCCGCACCTCGCGCTCGGCGAGGATCCGGGTAGCCGCCGCCTCGATCTCCGCGGGCGTACGGAGCCCTGCGGCGATCAGCGCTGCGCGCAGCGCGACCCGGTCGTGGGCCTGCCCGAAGTCATCGGCCCCGGCGGCCGGTTCGGGCGTACGCCCGACGAGTTCGACGTGGCATCCGGTGGCGCGGGCCAGGGCGAGCGCCGTACGGGCGGTGATCCCGCGGGCCCCGCCCGTGAGCAGGACCACCGAGCCCGGGTCCAGCAGCGGCGGCCCGTCGGAGGTGAGCAGGGGAGCGGGCACCGGGCGGCGGGCGACGCGGGTGCCGTCGGCGGTGTACCCGACGGAGGCGGGGGCCGCGGGCGCGGCTTCGGCTGTGGCATCGCATGTCAGCTCGGCGAGGAGCTGCGCCGCGATGCGTTCCGGGTCCTCCTTGGGGTGGATGTCCACGGCGCGGACCAGCGTGCCGGGGAATTCGAGGGCCGCGCTGCGGGCGAAGCCGTGCAGCCCGGCGCCCGGAGTGCCGGGAGCGGTCACCAGGAGCAGCCGCCGTACCCCGCCGGTCAGGGCGCGCCGCAGCCGGGGGAAGGCCTCGGGCAGCACGGGCTCGGCCCCTGCCCGCAGCGCGGACAGATCGACGATCCCGTCGAACCCGGCGTCGATGTCGGCGCAGGCGTTCGTTCCGGTGTCGCTGTCAGGTCCGGGCAGGATCTTCGCCTCGGCCCCCCGCCCGTCCAGGGCCGCGCCGAGGGCGAGCGCGATGCCCTGGCCGTCCTCGACGACCCCGATCCGCAGGCCGCGGAGGGACTCCGGGTCGCCGGTGGCCGCCGGTACGGGCAGCAGGTCCACCCGGAGCCGGCTGACCGGGGGTACGACGGGCCCCGTGTCGGGGGCCGCCGCGCCACCGGGCGCGTGGGAGGTGACCCAGTCCACGATCCCGCGCAGCGTCTTGATCCGGGACAGCTCCTCGACCGCCGACTCGGCGGAGCCGCCCGGGTCCTGGGGAAGGCCGATCCGGTCGGCGAGCGCCCCGATGATCTCCACGCGTTTGATGGAGTCGATGGAGAGGTCCGCCTCCAGGTCGAGCCCGGGGTCGAGCATGTCCCGGGGGTATCCGGTCCTGGTGTGGACGATCTCCAGCACGACGTCCATGACCTTGTCCGCCGATGGGGCTCCGCCGGTGTGCGGGGTCCCGATGCCGGTCCGGGTGGCCGCGCCCGGCCCGCCCGGCCCTCCCGGGGCAGCGGCCGTGCCCACAGCCCCGGCGGGCCACGGCCTGGTCCAAGGGGCGCCGGGCATACCGGTGTTGGGGGTGGCGCCCGCAGGGGCGTTGTTCCACGGTCCGGGGTCGGTCCCGGGCATCCCGGTGCCTGCGGCTGCCCCCTGCGGGTACTGGCCGTTCGGCTGGTTCCCCGGCCGCGGGTCGGGGGTGGGCCCGGTGGGGGGTATCCGGGCTGCGCCTGCCGCCTCGGTGGCGGGCCACGGCCCGGGCCAAGGGGCGCCGGGCATACCGGTGTGGGGGGCGGCGCCCGCAGGGGCGTTGTGCCACGGTCCTGGGTCGGTCCCGGGCATCCCGGTGCCTGCGGCTGCCCCCTGCGGGTACTGGCCGTTCGGCTGGTTCCCCGGCCAGGGGCCGGGAGTCGGCCCGGTGGCGGGAACCCAGGCCGTGCTCGGCACGCCCGGCGCGGCGCCCGCCATGGCGGGCCAAGGGTCGCCGGGTGTCCCGGCCGGGTGCAGCCCGACGGGTGCGGCGCCCACGGCGCCGACTGACTCGGCCGGAGGCCGGCCCGTGGCACGGCTCGGCGCAGCCGCGGGGGTGCCGAGGTAGCCGAGGAGGACGTCCCGCTGGGCCTCGACCAGTTCGCGGGTACCGCGGAGGTACTCCAGCACCGCCTCCTCACGCCGGTCGGCGGCCGGAGCCGGACTGGAACCGGCAGGCGTAGCCGGACCCGCGCCGGTGGCCGGACCCGCACCGGCACCCGCAACCGCGCCGGCAGGCCAACCCGCACCGGCACCCGCAACCGTGCCGGCAGGCCAACCCGCACCGGCATCCCTGGCCGCAACCGCACCGGCCGCCGTAGCCGCAGCCGCGCCGGCGGGCGAACCCGCACCGGCGGCCGTGGCCGCAACCGCGCCGGCGAGCGAACCCGCACCGGCGGCCGTGGCCGCAGCCGAGCCCCCGCCCGCAACCGCCGGAGGTATGCGGCGGGGCGGGCGCAGGCCCCCGGCGACCGGTGCGCCGTCCGCCGTGCGTACCAGGTGGCCGTCCACCAGCCAGCCCGGGCGCCGCGGGGCGCGGTCCGGGAGGCGGGAGGTCCGGCCGTGGAACAGCGCCTCCGGCGCCACCGGCACGCCCGCCGCCGTCAGCTCCGCCAGCGCCGTGACCAGCCGGACCAGGCCGTGCTCGCCCGGTACGTCCAGCGGGACCACCGTGTGCGGACGGTCGTGCAGGATCCGGCCGATGAGACCGGACAGGACCCGGCCGGGCCCCGCTTCCACGAACGTCCGGACACCGGCCGCGTACATCGCCTCCACCTGCTCCACGAACCGGACCGGCTCCGCGACCTGGCGAGCGGCAAGGCTTCGTACGGATTCCGGATCAGTGGGGTAGAGGCCGGCCGTCGTGTTCGACCAGACGGGGACGGCCGGTCCGGACACCGCCGTCGCCGCCAGCTCACTGGCGAGCGCCGCGGCGGCCCCCGCCACCACCTCGCTGTGGAACGCGCAGGCCACCGGGATCGGCTCCGCCGACAGCCCCGCCTCCCGCAGCGCGGCCACCGCCGCCGTCACCGCTGCCGTCGGCCCCGAAATCACGCACTGCCGGGGCGCGTTGTGGTTGGCCACCCCGCATCCGGCGCGGGCCGCGATCTCCCGTACCTCCTGCGGCGGGGCCGACACCGCGGCCATCGACCCCGGATCCGCGCCGGCGGCCGTCACGATCGCCTCGGCCCGGCGCGCGCTCAGCCGCAGCAGGCCTTCCGTGTCGTAGACCCCCGCCGCCCACAGCGCGGTGAGCTCCCCGTACGAGTGCCCGGCCACGCAGTCCGGGCGCACCCCCAGCTCGCCGAGCAGCCGGTGCGCCGCCGCCCCCGCCAGCCCGAGGGCGGGCTGGGCCACCCGCGTGTCGGTGACCGCCGCCCGCTGCGCCGCCCGCCCCTCGGCGGTGAACGCCGCCGGCGGGAACATCGCCGACACCACCGTCACCGGCGCCGTGTCCAGCAGGCCGCGCAGGGCGGGGAAGGTCATGAACAACTCGCCCAGCATCCCCGTCCGTTGGCTGCCCTGCCCGGGGAACAGGAACGCCACCCGGCCCGGCTCCGGCGACTCCTCCCGTACGTGGACCCCCGCGCCCGGCGCGAAGGCCCGCGCCCGCTCCAGCCGGGCCGCCAGCTCGTCCAGATCGGCCGCCACGACCGCCACCTGGACCGTGCCGGAGCCTGCGGCGGAGCCCGTGCCGGATACCGCAGCGGTGTCCGCCGCCAGGTCCCGCAGGGGCCACGGCCGCCCGGCCGCGTCGTTCTCCTCCAGCCTCGCCGCGAGCCGCGCCATCGCCCGGCCCGCCGCCCGCCGGTCCTCACCGCGGAAGCAGAACAGCTCGGCCGGCCACTCCTCCAGGCCGTGCCGCGGCTCCTCGGATCCTCCGTAACCGGCCAGCACCGCGTGGTAGTTGGTCCCGCCGAAGCCGAAGGCGCTCACCCCGGCGATCCGCCGATCCGCGGGCACCGCCCAGGGCCGGGCCGCGGTATCGAAGGAGAAGGGGCTGCTCTCCGCCCGCCAGGCCGGGTTCGGCGTGTCGATGTGCAGGGTCGGCGGGCGCACCCCCGCGTGGACCGCCCGGGCCGCCTTGATCAGCCCGGCCAGCCCGGCCGCGCACTTGGTGTGCCCGAGCTGCGACTTCACGGAGCCGAGCGCGCAGGCGCCGGCCGCCGCCCCGGACGCGGTGAACAGCTCGCTCAGTACGGCCAGTTCGGTGCTGTCGCCGACCACCGTTCCGGTGCCGTGCGCCTCGATCAGGCCCACCTCGCCCGGGGCGATGCCGGCCCGTGCGTAGGCCCGTTCCAGGGCCCGTCGCTGTCCTTCCGGCCGCGGCGCGGTCAGCCCGAGGGACCGGCCGTCGCTGGAGGCGCCCACCGCCTTGATCACGGCGTACACCCGGTCGCCGTCCCGCTCCGCGTCCGCGAGCCGCTTCAGGACGAGCGCCCCCACGCCCTCGCCGAGGGCGATTCCGTCGGCGGCCGCGTCGAAGGGCCGGCAGCGGCCGCCGGGTGACAGGGCGCGGACGGAGGCGAACATCAGGTAGTCGTTGATGCCGTTGTGCACGTCGGCGCCCCCGCACAGCACCATGTCGCTGTCGCGGTCGCGCAGTTGGCGGCAGGCGAGGTCCAGCGCGGCGAGCGAGGAGGCGCAGGCGGCGTCGACCGTGCAGTTCGCGCCGCCCAGGTCGAGCCGGTTGGCGACGCGGCCCGCGATGACGTTGGCGAGGATCCCGGGGAAGGAGTCCTCGGTGAGCCGCGGCAGCTGGGCGTCCAACTCGGCGGGGAGGTCGCCCAGATAGGCCGGGTGCAGGGCGCGCAGCCCGTACGCGCCGGCCAGTTCGGTACCGGCCTCCGCGCCGAAGACCACCGAGGTACGGGAGCGGTCGAAGGCGCGGTCCTTGCCGTAGCCCGCGTCCCCCAGGGCCCGCGCCGAGATCTCCAGGGCCAGCAGCTGCACCGGCTCGATCCCGGAGAGGGAGGCGGGCGGAATGCCGTGCGCGAGGGCGTCGAAGGGCACCGGTCCGAGGAAGCCGCCCCAGCGGGACGGGGTGCGCTCGCCGGCCCGTGCCGGATCGGCGTCGTAGTACAGCGCCGGGTCCCAGCGCTCGGCCGGCACTTCGGTGACGGCGTCCGCCCCGGCGAGGACCATGGCCCAGTAGGCGGCGAGGTCGGGGGCGCCGGGGTAGGCGCAGGCCATGCCGACGATGGCGATGTCGAGCGGATCGGCCGCCGGTGGCTCCGCGGGGGCGGCGAAATCCCGGGCCCGCCGCGCCAGCAGCGCGGCGGCTCCCTCGGTGACCTGGCTGTGCAGCGCGGCGATCGTCGTGGTCGCGGATCGGAGGGTCGCGGCCTGCCCGAGCATGAACAACCCCTCGGCGTACTGCTGTTCCTCGCCGACGACCTCCAGCCGGTCCCTGCCCCCGGCTCCCGCCGCGCCGCAGACGCCCGCACCCGCCTGCCCCCCGCCCTCAGCTTGCGCCGAGCCCTGTGACTGCGCCCCGCCCTCAGGCTGCGCCGAGCCGACCGTTCGGCGGAGGCCCTTGGTGGCGATCCGTAGTCGGCCCAGGCTGAGTTGCTCCAGTTCTTCCCAGACCTCCCGCGGTGCGGCTCCGCTCTCCGCCAGCCGCCGCCGGGTCGCCTCGAAGGTTTCGGCGTACGGGGTCGCCGCACACCGCGTGGCATGTCCGGGCGCGGTGCGCAGCAGTACCGTGTCCGCGCACTCCATCGCCGCCCGCTGGAAGCCCGGCACTACGGCGCCCGCCGCCACCGCCTCCTCGGTGAACAGGTACGCGGTGCCCATCAGCACCCCGATCCGCGCGCCCCGCTCGGCCAGCGGAGCCGCCGCCGCCACCGCCATCGCGGCGGACCGCTCGTCGTGGATCCCGCCCGCGAACAGCAGGTCCAGGGCCTCCGGCTCGGGGCCGGACAGCAGCCGCTCGATCTGCTCCTCCCACAGCGGGAAGGAGGCGCGCGGTCCGACGTGTCCGCCGCACTCCAGCCCCTCGAAGACGAACCTGCGGGCCCCCTCGGCGAGGTACCGCTCCAGCAGACCGGGCGAGGGCACGTGCAGGTGGGTCCGGATCCCGGCCGCCTCCAGCGGGGCCGCCTGCGCAGGGGTGCCGCCGGCGATGATCGCGTACGGCGGACGGGCCTCGGTCACGGCCGTCAGCTGCTCCCGCCGCAGCTCGGGCGGGGCGAAGCCGAGCAGTCCCACGCCCCAGGGGCGTTCCCCGAGCCGCTCGGCGGTCTCGGCGAGGAGCCGGCGCACGTCGGGGCCCTCCATCACCGCGAGCGCCAGGTACGGGACCCCGCCCTCGGCGGCCACCGCACCGGCGAAGGCCGCCTGGTCGCTCACCCGGGTCATCGGCCCCTGCGCGACGGCCGGCGGCCGGGCCCGCGCCGCCGCCTCCAGGTGACCGGTGACGGCCGCCCGTACGGCCTGGAGCACACCGCCGGTGGTCCGGTACCGCGCGGCCAGGCGGCCCGCCGAGGCCCCGTCCTGTCCGACGGGCAGCAACTGCGCCCGCAGGTCCCGGGCGCCGAGCAGAGCGTGCACCGGCCCCTCGGGCAGCGGCAGGTCGGGCCGGGCGAACACCCGGTGGCCGTCGGCCAGCCGGGTCTCGGAACCGTCCATCGCGCGCAGCGCGGCCGCCACTTCCTCCGGCAGCCCCACCTCGCCCTCGGCGGTCAGGGCCAGTTGTGCGTCGAGCAGCACCCCGGCGGCTCCGCCCGCGACGGCCGCGGCCGCCGTGTGCGGCCCGATCCCGCCGTAGGCCCGTACGGGTACGCGGATCGCGGGGTCCCCGAGCAGTTGCTGGAGCAGTACGAAGGTGGTGGTCCCGCCCACCCGGCCGCCGGCCTCGTGTCCCTTGGCGACGAGCGAGTCCGCCCCGGCGGCCACGGCGGTCGCGGCCTCCGCCGTGCTGGTGACCTCGGCCCACACCCGGGGCCGCCCGGCCGCCGCGGCCCACGCGGCCACCCGCTCCGGCGTGTGCGACGCGGGGTCGGCGAGCAGGACCGTGTCCACCGCGGCCGGCAGCTCCTCGGGCCCGAGCGGACAGCCCGCGGGCACCCGCACTCCGTACCCGCCGGTGCCGGTGCCGGTGCCGCCGCCGCCGAGCCGGCGGCCCAGCTCCGCGAACCCGCGCCGCGCGGCGCCCGCGTCCCGGCCGAGGTCGAGCAGTCCGAGGGCCCCGGCGCGCTCGGCGGCGGTCACGATCCCCGGACGGGGCTCCTCGAAGGGACTGACCGCGACGACCAGGTCACGGGTGGCTGCGGATTGCGGGGGCTGGGGGGTCACGGGCGCTCCTCTTCCAGTGCTGTGTGACATGGCGCAATGCAGGACGGAAGAACCGACGAACGGCAGTGCGGGAGAAGGGAGATGCGGCGGGCTTGAACAATGGTCAAACACCCTCACGCCGCGATGCATCGTGCGGTCGCCGCCGTGCACTGTCAACAGCTATGCGGAGGGCGGTCCTTCGGGTCGTCGGCGCGGGCGGACCGCCCGGAACGCACCCCGAGCGAACCCCCGGCGCACCCTCGCCGAGCCGGTGGCCTGCGGCGTTTCCCGCCGGAGTGGGCCGACCCCGCCGCCCGGCCCGGCGTAGGACATCCTCCCGGGCATGCCGCACCGGCATGCCTATCCACCGATCGCGCATGAACGTCACGCGGGGTCCGTACAGTTGTTCACCCGACGAGCCCTTACAGGTACAGCCCCACGCGGTTACCGTCCGGTCATGACCCCCACCCTCGCGCAGCTCCGCTACCTCGTCGCCGTCGCCGACTGCCGGTCCATCACCGGCGCCGCCGCCTCGGTCTTCGTCGCCCAGTCCGCCCTCTCCCGGGCCGTCCAGGCCATGGAACGAGATCTGGGCGTGGAACTCCTCGCCCGCCGGGGAAGGGGGGTGGACCTCACACCGGAGGGGGCCCGGGTCGTCCGGCTGGCCCGCACCGTACTCAACGCGGTGGAGGCCATCGACGACATCGGGACCCCGCACGGCAGGGACGACCGGGCCGTCCTGACCCTCGTCAGCACCCCCACCCTCGCCCTCGACCTGGCCACCGACCTGGTCGCGGCCTTCACCGAGCGGCACCCGACCGTCGACGTCCGGCTCCAGCAGCACGACAGCCGGGAGGCTCTGGTCGAGGAACTGACCCAGGGGCGCTCCGAGTTGGCCCTGGTCGACCTGCCCGTCGACAAGGAGCTCTCCACCCACCACATCCAGGAGCGGGAGGTGGTGCTGATCTCACCCATCGGCTCGCGGCTGCCGCACCCGGTGCCGTTCCGCATGCTCGACGGCCTGCCGATGGTGCTGCCCACTCCGGGCACGGGCCGGCGCACCGAGATGGAGGCCATGTTCAGCTGCCTCGGAGTGCGGCCCGTCCCCTCCCTGGAGGTCGACGAACGCCTCGCCTGGGTGACGGGCGTGACGGACGGCCGAGGCTCCCTCATCTGGTACCGCGACGTGGTGTCAAGGGCCTTCGGGAGCCGGGCCGAGATCCGCTCCTTCACACCGCCCCTGCTGCGCCCGGTGGGCATCGCCCACGCCCGGCGGCCGCTGAGCCGTGCGGCCCGCGCCTTCATCGCACAGGCCGGGCACAAGGCGCCCGTACGGGAGCCGGTGCGCTGACCGGACATGCCCACGCGGCATTGAACGATGCTCGAACGGGAGGGGACGGGGCCTGGTGCCACCCCCTGATGTCCCATCACATTGTGTGCATGTCCCGACTGCTGACACCCCCACGGGCCGCCGCCCTCGCGACCGCGGCCCTCGCCACGATCCTGCCGGCGCTCGCCTGGATGACGAGCGCCACCGCATCCCCGGCCGCTGCCCCTGCCTCGTCCGCCCCGGCGGCGGCCGCCGAAAACCTGGCGCCGGAGAAGAAGTGCACCCTCCCCGGCGGCCTGGCCGAGCTCAGCGGCCTCGCCATGAGCCGCAAACACCCCGGCGTCTTCTACGCCGTCAACGACAGCGGGAACACCAACCAGGTCTTCGCCGTCGACTGCAACAGCGCCACCGGCCGGTTGGTGGCCACCTACACCGTCTCCGGCGTCGGCAACACCGACTGGGAGGGCCTGGCACTCGGCAAGGACACCACGGGCCGCCCGGCGATCCTCGTCGGCGACATCGGCGACAACTTCAGCGGGCGCGCGGAAATCACCGTGCACAGCTTCGCCGAACCCGACCAGCTCGCCAATGCCACGGTCACCCCGGTGACCTACCGCTTCTCCTACGCCGACGGCAAGCACGACGCCGAATCCCTGCTCGCCGATCCCGGCACCGGCCGGATCTACGTCGCGAGCAAGCTCATCGGCGCCGCCGGTCAGCTCTACCAGGCCCCGCTGCCGCCGGTGACCGGGCAGGTCAACACCCTCACCGCCGTCCGGCCCGGACCGGTGTTCGCCACCGACGGCGCCTTCTCGCCGTCGGGTGCCTCGTACACCCTGCGCAGCGGCGGACCGCTGGGCGCCAACACGGCCTCCGTGTACGACACCGCCGGGGTCAAGCTCGCGGACGTCGCCCTCCCGGCCCAGTCGCAGGGGGAGACGGTGACGTACGCCGACTGCGCGAACCTGCTCGTCGGATCGGAGAACGACACGCAGATCTGGCGGGTACCGCTGCCGCCGGAGGCCACCCCGGGCTGCGGTACCACGCCGACGCCCACCCCCACGCCTACGCCGACCCCTACGCCCACCCCGACACCGACCCCCACTCCGACTCCGACACCGACTCCCACATCCACCCCCGGTGACCTGAAGTTCACCCACCCCGGTCCGCACACCTGCAAGTTCAACCAGTCCTGCACCATCCAGCTCACCACCACCGGCGGAAAGCCCCCCGTCCGGTACGCCGTCACCGGCCTGCCCTGGGGCCTGACCCTCGACAGCGCCTCCGGACGGATCACCGGCAAACCCTGGGGCAGCGGCACCGTCCAGGTCACGGCCACCGCCACCGACTCCACCGGCGCCAGCGCCGGCACCACCTTCGCGCTGACCATCGTCTGGTTCTGAGACGGAGCGGGGACGGAGCGGGGACGGGGCGCGCTTGTCCGGTTCAGCGGCGAAGCGCCTCGACGCGTACCTCCACCGAGTGCCACCCGGTCGCCCCGTCCGGAACGGTGCCGGTCCGGACCCCGGTCTGGACGGCGCCCGTGCCGTCCGTCGCGCGGACCTCCAGCGTGTGCCGTCCGGGCGTCGCCTCCCAGAGCCACACCCACTGCCGCCAGGTGTCCACGCCGTCCGACGCCCCGAGCCGCGCCTCCTGCCAGGGGCCGCCGTCCACCCGTACGTCGACCCGCTCGATCCCCCGGTGCTGCGCCCACGCCACCCCGGCGACCGCCACGCGGCCCGGCTCCAGGCCGGCGTGGTGGCGCGGGGTGTCGATCCGCGACTGCGTCTTGACCGGGGCCTGTTCGGCCCAGGACCTGCGCACCCAGTAGGCGTCGTACGCGGCGAAGGTGGTCAGCCGCAGCTCGCTCAGCCATTTGCAGGCGGAGACGTACCCGTACAGGCCCGGTACGACCATCCGGACCGGGAACCCGTGCGCGAAGGGCAGCGGCTCGCCGTTCATTCCGACGGCCAGCAGCGCCGCCCGGCCGTCCATGACCGTCTCCACGGGCGTGCCGATGGTCATGCCGTCCACCGACCGCGCCACCAGCTGGTCGGCCGGACCGCCCTGGGACGGCGGCCGTACCCCCGCCTCGCGGAGCAGGTCCCCGAGCCGTACGCCGAGCCAGCGGGCGTTGCCCGCGTACGGGCCGCCCACCTCGTTGGACACGCAGGTGAGGGTGATGTCGTGCTCGACCAGGGGGCGGGCGAGCAGCTCCCGCAGATCGAGGGTGAGGGGCCTGCCGACGCCCTCCCCGTGGATGCGCAGCCGCCAGGTGCCCGCGTCCACGCGCGGCACGACCAGGGCGGTGTCCACGCGGTAGAAGTCCTGGTTGGGAGTGAGGAAGGGGGAGAGCCCCGGCACCCGCAGGTCGGCCCCGGCGGGCACCGGAGGCGCGGGCACCGTGGGCCGGGGGAGGACGAAGCGGGCCCGGGAGGCGGTGGCTCCGGCCGAACCGTGGGCACCCAGGCGCCGCCCGGCGAATCCCACCCCGGCCGAGAGCGCCAGGACGGCGGCGACCAGCCGGCCGAAGCCGCGCCGGTCCACCGCCCAGGTCCCTCCGGGCGGCGCACCGGCCGGCCGGGGCCGCGTCGCGGCCCTGACCAGCAGGTACAGCACCCCGGCCGCGGCCAGCGCGCCCATCAGCGAGGGCAGCGCGTCCGTCCACGAGGCCTGCGGACGGCCGAGCGCGGCCGCCGCCCCCAGCAGCCCGAAACCGCCCGCGACCGCCATCCCGGCGGGGAGGCGGCGTACGGCGAGCAGCCCGGCCAGGGCGGCGACCGCCGCCAGGACCGCGAGGATGCCGAGCGTCAGCGCGAGCTTGTTGGCGGTGCCGAACAGCTGGATGGCCCATTCCCTGACGGCCACGGGCGTGAGGTCGACCACCGCCCCGCCGACGGCGGTGACCGGAGAGGCCTCGGGCCGGACGGCCGCCGCGGCCAGCTCCGCCAGCGCCAGCCCGGCGAAGGCCGCGACCAGCCCGCTGACGGCGCCGCGCAACTGCTGGCGCCGCCCGGGACCGGCCTGAGCACGGGTCATCCGGTCGCCGGGGGCAGCGCCGCCGAGATGCGCGCGGCCAGACGGTACGCGTCCCCGCCGGGCCGGTTCGGATGCCGGGTGGTCCGCCCGGCCCACTGCGCGTCGAAGGCGTGCCAGTCGATCGCCCGCGGCGCGGCCCGCCGCACCAGCGCCTCCTCCAGCGAGGCGAAGTAGTGAGCCCACCTCGGGGCGTACAACTCGGCGATCAGTCCGCTCCATTCGCGGTTCGCGTAGTCGTGCAGGGAGCCGCCCTCGCTGGCGCCGCGGTGGCCCCATACGCTGAGCAGGGAGCGGGCGTCGTACTCGTACCGGTCCTGCTCGGCCTGGTCGGCGCCCCGGGAGCGGGCCCCGGCGAGCCACGGGCCGAGGAGGAAGTTCGGATCGGAGCCGGTGACCGCCTCCAAGTCCCGCATTCCGTCCTGCCATTCGGCCGTCAGCGCGCGGAAGCGGGTCAGGTCCTTGGCCTCGTAAGCCTCCTTGATCTTCGGCAGCAGCACCCGGGAGTGGTTGGCGAGGGCCTGCCGGGCGGTGTCCACCAGGTCGAAACGGTAGGCGCTGGAGCCGCGCAGTCGCGGATCCACCTTGAGCAGGTGGTCCAGGGCCCTGCGCACCGAACCGGCCGGGTAGCGCATGGACTTGGGGCTGAAGTGCGCCGCCCCCGCCGCGGTCAGACTCGGCCGGGCGGTGAACAGGCTGTCCTGCGACTCCGACCACAGACCCGAGGAGGTGCTGTACGGCCCCTTGCGGAGCTCCTCCCAGGCCGCGGCGGCCTCGGCGTCGGGCCGGCCGTAGCGGCGGGCCGCGAAGTCGGCGAACCACTTCCGCTGGTCGATGGGGCCGGGCTCCCAGGCCAGGTCGGTGAAGAGGTCGAAGGCCGCCGGGTTGGTGCCGGTGGCCTCCGGCAGGTACGCGATCCCGGTGAGCGCGCTGTCGGGCTTGGCGCGCCAGGGGCCGAACCGCTCGATCCACACGGAGGTGTTCGCGCCGATCGTGGTGTGCCCGCCGAAGTTGTAGATGGTGCCCATCGCGTACGGGGCGCCGCCCCAACGGGCCTCGCGGTCCAGCCCGTTGTACCGGTCCGACAGTCCGTCCAGGATCAGCAGCTTCGAGGTGTCCACCCCGGCCAGAAGCTCCGCGGTCGGGTCCTCCTGCCAGCCCAGCACCGCCCACAGCGCGTCCGGGTGGGCGGCGTGCAGCGCGTCCTGGATGGCGCCCGCCGCGGCGCTGACGTCCACGGAACCGGTCCGGCCGCCCTCGTGCAGCGGGCTCATCCGGTACATCGTGCTGTCCCCGAACACCGCCCGCTGCTCGGCGTAGTACGCGGCGGCCAGCTTCCCGAAGGCCGGTGAGGCGGGGTCCAGCCAGTCCGGGCGGTCGAAGCCCGCCCAGCCGCCCTGCGGCACCGTGACGGCCCCCTGGTTGCGGGCGGCGAACCCGGGCGGCACGGTGCCGAAGTAGCCGGGCAGCACCGGGGTCATGCCGAGCCCGCGCAGCTGCTCGGCGATCCGCCCGCCCAGCTCGGCGCGCTCCCGCATCAGCCGCTCGGAGACCGGGCCGCCGAATCCGCTCATGTTCTGCAGCAGCCACCAGCTCTGGTGGCCGGGGCCGGGGATCCACCGGCGCAGCTCCTCGGGGGAGTAGCCGAACCCCTGGAGCGCCCGGTAGTACGGGTACTCGGCGCCCACCTGCACGAACACCTCGTTGATGCCGTGCAGGGCGAGCAGGTCGATCTGCCGCTGGTGTTCCTCGAAGGAGCGGTACGGGCCCGAGTACCCGTCGTCCGTGTCGTTGAGCGCGTACCGGTGCGGGACCTGTGCGCTGCGGGTGACCGCCGCCGGGGCGCCCGGCAGTCGGTCGGGCAGCATGCCGAGGCTGTCGCCGGGCCAGCCGATGTCGGCCCCGGCGATGTGCTGGAGGTACCAGCCGACGCCGGTGAGCAGGGTGGCCCCGGTGCTGCCGTGCACGGTGATCGCGCCGGCGGTCCCGGACACGGTGAAGGTGTCGGCGCCGGCGGCCGCGTCGGGCACCAGGGTGAACTGCCCGGAGTGGCGCGGAAGCAGCCGCTCCAGGGCGGCCCGCGCGGGCGCGACGTCGAAGGTGCCGCTCCGCGGCGCGCCCGCGTACGCGGGGGACCGTACGTCGGCCCGTGCGGCCGCCCGTGCGTCGGCTCGTGCCTCGGCTCGTGCGTCGGCCCGCGCCTCGGCCCGTACGTCGGCTCGTACGTCGGCCCGTGCGGGCGACCCCGCACCCGGGGCGGGGGCCCCGGGTGCGGGCCCCGCGCAGATCAGCGCCAGCAGCGCCGCGGGAAGAGCGGCGAGGGCGATCGGGCGGGGGCCGGGCAGGCGGCGACGCCCGCTTCGTGTCATCGGGTTCCTCATCCGTTCGCTGGCGTGGTCAGACCGGAAGGGCCCAGGCCTGGTCGACCCGGTGGTCGCCGCAGGGGGCCAGCCGCAGCCGCTCGGCCGGGGCGTCGGGAGTGGCGACGGCGGCCGGGGCCGTCAGGCACAGCCCGCTCGCCTCCTCCACGAGGGCACCGTCGCGGCGGGGATGCCAGCTCTGGCCGGGCTGCTGAGCCTGCGGAGGCGCGCAGTCGGCCAGCTCCACCAGGCCGTTCTCGCCCGCCGACAGGCATTCGCCGGCCATCCGCACGCTCGCGTCGTCGCCCAGGACCCAGCGCTGGTCGGGGGCTCCGGTGCAGGTCGCCATCACGACCGCGCCGACCCCCGTGGTGTTGGCCCCGTCGGCACACCGGACTCCGTCCCCGACGATCTGCCCGGTCGGCGCGGCCTCGGCGCAGCCGCGCGGGCTGAGCCGCCAGACCGCCGTGTCGTGCCCGGCCAGCTTCCCGGTCAGCGTGTCGGAGACCGCACGGCGTGCCCCGCTCCACAGGTCCTGGGCGTCGGCCGTGCAGTCGGTCAGTCCGATCTCGTCGAGCGGCACGCTGATGTCCCGGGTGTCGGCCGACCGGTTGAGCACGGCCACCGCCCGGTCGCCGTTCGCGAGCGGCCGGACCAGGATCTCGAAGGTGGCGTTGGAGGAGACCACGGCGCCCTGACGGCCCATCGGGTCCTGGTCCAGCTCGATCATCCGGGTGTTCCCGAGGGCCGCGAGTCCCTCGGGGGTGAGCTTGGAGACCTCGGAGGACAGGATGAAGGGGGCCGCCATCATGGCCCAGAGGGCGACCTGGCTGCGGCTCTCGGCGGCCGTGAGCCCGGGGGCGCCGGCGATGAGGAAGTCGGGGTCGTTCCAGTTGCCCGGCCCCGCGTACCGGCCGAGCCACCGGTTGTAGCCGTAGTTGCCCATCACCGAGCTCCACCGGGAGGCGGTGGGCGTGGCCGGGTTGTAGACCTTGATGTCGCGGCCCTCGCGCCACAGCTGCCCGGTCTCGCCGACCCAGCCGAGGACCTTGTGCCAGTCGGGGCTGCCCCACTCACCGTGCTGGAAGTATGCGGGGGCGGAGGCCGACAGGACCATGTCACGGCCGCTGGTCCGAAGGGCGTTCGCGACGGCGGTGTACGCGTCCCGGTAGGCCTGCTCCTTGGTCCTGCCCTCCGGCACCCACAGGTTGCAGCCGTCCATCTTGACGTAGTCGACGTTCCAGGAGGCGAACTGCCGGGCGTCCTGTGCGTAGTGGTCCGCGCCGCCGCCCGCGGGGGCACCGCTGCCGGGGTATTTCTCGCAGGTGAGGGAGCCGGCGTCCTGGTAGATGCCGAACTTCAGGCCCTTGGCGTGCAGGTACTCGCCGAGCCAGGCCATGCCGTGCGGGAACTTCGCCTTGTCGACGACCAGATTGCCCTCGGCGTCCCGGCTCTTGGTCATCCAGCAGTCGTCGACGGTCACCGTGTCGTAGCCCTTGGCGGCGAGCCCGGTCGACACGAGCGCGTCGGCGTTGGCGACCACCTTGGCCTCGTCGACGTCGCACATGTAATGCGCCCAGTTGTTCCAGCCCATGGGAGGGGTGAGCGCGAGCGGGGTGTCCGAGGTCGCCCGGGGCTCCGCCGCCACCGGGGCGGGGGAGAGCGCGAGGGCGAACAGGGCGGCCGCGGTCAGGCAGGGGAGCGTTGCACGCAGGCGAAGCGGCACGGAGTCTCCTTGACGTGGGGTCAGTCGTGCGCCCAGTGCAGCGATGTGACTACCGACTGTCAACATAAGTCGCTGACTGTCGGCCAATGACCAGCAATATGGCTGCAATCGATGTCACACGAACGAGTCGGTGCACGGTGTGCAATGGCCTCCGAGGTGGCGTATGTGACGCTGTATGTTACGGTGTATCTCATGCCGAGAAGCTCAGCCGCCCTGGACCGCGCGACCCCCGAGGCCATCGCCGTCGCCGCCCTGCGGATCCTCGACGAGGAGGGGCCGGCACGCCTGAGCTTCCGCACCCTCGCCGACCGGCTCGACGTCTCCCATGCCACCGTGCAGCGCCGATGCGCCGACCTCGCCGGGCTCCTCGACCTCTGCACCGAGCACCTGGCCGCGCAGCTCCCGGAGATTCCCGCCGGCACGGACTGGGCGCGGGCCACCGAGGAGCGGTTCCGTGCGCTGTACCGGCTGCTCACCGCCCACCCGGGCCTGCTGGTGCTGCGTGGCGGCCGGCCCTGGCTCGGGCGGCAGTTGCTCGCCCGGCTCGTCGAGCCCGCCCTCGCGGACAGCGTGGCCGCGGGAATGACCCCCGCCGAGGCCATGACCGTCTACCGCCGCATGTACCTGCTGACCCTGGGCAGCGCGGCCTTCGTCGACCACCGGGATCCGGCCGGGGCCACCGCCGCCTCCAGGGCGGCCCTGGCCGCGCTGGATCCTGAGCGGTTCCCCGTGCTCTGCGGCGCACTGCCCGACGTACTGCCCGCCCTGACGGACCACGAGGTGTACTACGGCGCCCTGCGCCAGCTGATCGAGGCCGCCCGGCCTGCCCCGCCCGCCCGGCCCACCACCTGATGGGGAGACCGACCATGGAACCGGCACAGCAGCTCGACTACGCCGCCGTGCGCGCCGCCGCCGCCCGGATCGCCGGCGGGATACGCCCCGTCACGGTGGCGCCCGCCGCCGAGGGCGTCTGGTACGCGCTGGAACACCTCCAGCACACCGGCAGCTTCAAGGCGCGCGGCGCCCGCAACTTCCTCGCCGCCCACCACGAGGCCGGCGCCCTCCCGGCCGCGGGCGTCACCATCGCCTCCGGGGGCAACGCCGGGCTCGCCTGCGCCTGGGCGGCCCGCGCGCTGTCCGTTCCCGCGACGGTGTTCCTGCCCGCCAACGCCCCGCGCGTGAAGGTGGAGCGCTTGCGCGGATACGGGGCCGAGGTACGGCTCGTCGGCGACCGGTACGCCGAAGCGCTGGCCGCCTGCGAGGAGTTCGCCGCCGAGAGCGGGGCCCTCAGCAGCCATGCCTACGACCACCCGCTCATCGCGGCGGGCGCCGGGACGCTGCTCGACGAGATCCGGGCCGCCCTGCCCGCACTGGACACCGTGGTCGTCGCGGTCGGCGGCGGCGGACTGTTCGCCGGGGTCGCCACCGCCGCGCGCGAGCACGGCGTACAGGTGATCGCGGCCGAGCCGGAGAACTGCCGGGCCCTGAACGCGGCCCTGGAGGCGGGCCGGGTCGTGGACGTGGCCGTGGAGTCCGTGGCCGCCGACTCCCTGGGGGCCACCCGGGTCTCGGCGGACGCGCTCGTCGCCGCGCAGGAGAAGAACGTACGGTCGGTCCTCGTGCCCGACTCGGCGATCACGGCCGCCCGGCGAGCCCTGTGGGAGGAGCACCGGATCGTGGTCGAGGCGGGTGCGGCCACCGCCCTGGCGGCGTTGCGTGGTGCGCCGGAGCCGCTGGGTGCGCGGGTCGCCGTCATCCTCTGCGGGGCCAACACGGACCCCCGGGACCTGGTGACGCCCGGGGCCTGAGCCCTGCCGGCCGCCGGAGCCGGCCGCCGGCTCTCAGTCTTCGTCCTCGCCCTCGCGGACGACCACGACCGTGCTGGTGGCGTACTGCACGACCTGCTGACTCACCGATCCCAGCAGTGCGCCCTTGAAACCGCCGTACCCCCGCGTGCCGACCACCGTCAGGTCCGCCTCCTTCGAGGCGTCGACCAGGACCTGCGCCGGGGACCCCCGCTCGACGCGACGGAACACCGGCACCCCGGGCGAGGTGCCGACCGCCGCGGCGACGGTGTCCGCCAGCTTCCGCCGGGCCGCCTCCTCGGCCGTCGCCGCCTCCTCGTCGGAGAGCCGGGCGGCGGCCGCGCCGACAGCGAACGGATCGCGGTTCCACTCCCAGGCCATGACGGCGTGCACCCGGCCGCTGATCATCCCGGCCTGCGCGACCGCCCAGCGCAGAGCCTCCTTGGAATGGTTCGAACCGTCCACGCCGACGACGATCAGCGGCTCGATGGTGTGCTCACTCACGAGGGTTCCTCTCGTTTCCGCCCGAATAGTCGATCTCGTCCATATATACCCGGAGCGGGCAGTCCGACCTGGAGCGACGATCGTCGCGACGGCCGACGACTCTCGTAACCGGTGATCGGGCCCGGCGTTGGACCGGAGGCGCGCCTCATCGTGGGGCCGGGAAGAATGCTCCGTCATGCCCGTCATGGGGGCGCAGCTGCCTCGGCCCGTGCGCCGTGCCACTGTGGTGCCATGACCATCGAGGTTCGCCCGGCTTCCGTCTTCGGGGACGTCCGTACCCTGCTGGGCCCCAAGTCGCCGGAAGCCAATGTCTGCTGGTGCCTGAGCTACCGGATCCCGTCCAAGCTCAACAACGAGCTGCGCGGGCCGGCCCGAGGTGAGTACGTCGCCGAGCTGTGCCGGGCGGATCCCCCTCCGGGGGTGATCGCCTACGACGGCGACGAGCCGGTCGGCTGGGCCGCCGTGGCGCCGCGCGCGGACACCTCCTTCGCGCGCAGCCGGAAGATCCCGCACGTCGACGACCTCCCGGTCTGGTCGCTGTGGTGCATCCGCGTACGCCCCGGCCACCGGAAGAAGGGGATCTCCCACGCCCTCATCGCCGGCGCCGTCGAATTCGCCCGCGCCCACGGCGCACCGGCGATCGAGGCCTACCCCCTCGACAACGGTGACGCCAGGGTCGACATGACGATGGCGTACGCCGGGCTCCGGAAGAACTTCGAACGCGCCGGCTTCGTCCACGCCGCCGACACCACCTCGGTGCTGGCCGGTCATCCCCGGGTCCTGATGCGGCTCGACCTGCGCTGACAGACGCGGGAAAGGGCCGGCCCGGCGCTCTTGGCGCCGGGCCGGCCCTTCCGGGTGCCGAAGCTTCCGCTCGGTGGGGCCGGTCAGTCCGTGCCGAACTCCATCGCGGCGCGGTCCAGCATCTCGTCGTCACCGGCGACCTCGCCGCGGGAGGCGATGGCCTCGGCGCCGCCCTCCTGCAGGGTGCCGATCAGCCCGGTCGCGGCCGCCTGGGCGGCGCCGATCGCGGGGTGGCCGGTGCCGATCAGGCCGAGCCCGGCGTACTGCTCCAGCTTGGCGCGCGAGTCGGCGATGTCGAGGTTGCGCATGGTGAGCTGGCCGATCCGGTCCACCGGGCCGAACGCCGAGTCCTCGGTGCGCTCCATGGACAGCTTGTCCGGGTGGTAGCTGAACGCCGGGCCCGTGGTGTCGAGGAGCGAGTAGTCCTCACCGCGCCGCAGCCGCAGCGTCACCTCGCCGGTGACGGCCGCGCCGACCCACCGCTGCAACGACTCGCGCACCATCAGCGCCTGCGGGTCCAGCCAGCGGCCCTCGTACATCAGCCGGCCGAGGCGCCGTCCCTCGTTGTGGTACTGGGCGAGGGTGTCCTCGTTGTGGATCGCGTTCACCAGGCGCTCGTACGCCGCGTGCAGCAGGGCCATGCCGGGCGCCTCGTAGATGCCGCGGCTCTTGGCCTCGATGATCCGGTTCTCGATCTGGTCCGACATGCCCATGCCGTGCCGGCCGCCGATGGCGTTCGCCTCCATGACCAGGTCGACGGGGGAGGTGAACTCCTTGCCGTTGATCGTCACCGGGCGGCCCTGGTCGAAGCCGATCGTCACGTCCTCGGTGGCGATCTCGACCGTGGGGTCCCAGAACCGCACGCCCATGATCGGCTCGACGGTCTCCACGCCGGTGTCCAGGTGCTCCAGGGTCTTGGCCTCGTGGGTGGCGCCCCAGATGTTGGCGTCGGTGGAGTACGCCTTCTCCGTGCTGTCGCGGTAGGGCAGGTCGTGGGCGAGCAGCCACTCAGACATTTCCTTGCGGCCGCCGAGCTCGGTCACGAAGTCCGCGTCCAGCCAGGGCTTGTAGATCCGCAGGTGCGGGTTGGCGAGCAGGCCGTACCGGTAGAACCGCTCGATGTCGTTGCCCTTGAAGGTCGAGCCGTCACCCCAGATCTGTACGTCGTCCTCGAGCATCGCCCGGACCAGGAGGGTGCCCGTGACGGCGCGGCCGAGCGGCGTGGTGTTGAAGTAGGCACGCCCGCCCGAGCGGATGTGGAACGCCCCGCACGCGAGGGCGGCCAGACCTTCCTCGACCAGCGCCGCACGGCAGTCGACCAGGCGCGCGATCTCGGCACCGTAGGCCTTCGCGCGACCGGGCACCGAGCCGATGTCGGGCTCGTCGTACTGGCCGATGTCGGCCGTGTAGGTACACGGGACGGCGCCCTTGTCGCGCATCCACGCGACCGCGACCGAGGTGTCGAGGCCGCCCGAGAAGGCGATGCCGACGCGCTCGCCGGCGGGCAGGGAGGTGAGGACCTTAGACATAGGAAGAGTATGCATAATTCCGCATGGTCATGCAACGCGGGTCCAGGTCCAGGGTTCAGGAAGGCCGCGACCCGGCCGTCTCGGAAAGGGCCTCACGGGTGGAGCTGATGCAGAAGGGCTGGCCGGAGGGGTCGAGCACGACGGTCCAGTGGACCCCGCCCGGCTGGTGGTCCGGTCGGGTGGCGCCCAGTTCCAGCAGGCGCTCCTCGGCGGCCCGGGCATCGTCGAGGGCCTGACCCACCGCGCGGTCGCCGAAGCGGCCAGACGACCTCATCACCGCCGCCCTGCGTCGCCCCGCGCTGCGTCCGATCGCGGACCAGTACACCGAGCGGACCGTCGAAGCCCTGACCCCCCATCCCACGCTTTCACCCCCTGCGGGTAAAGCGCATTAGTGCGGGCCTCCCCGAACCGTCGATAAGAAGTCAACCTTGACGGGCAGCCAGCTTCGTTATCGAATCGATACCATGCTCAATTGCCTTTGGACTAAAGCGCATTAGTGCAGATCAGGCTGGCGGAGATCAGTGCCCCATGGGTGCTCCTGGCCCTGCGGCGCCATTCGGCACCTATGCACCGCCAGCCAGCGCGCCCCCTGCCTCATTGACGAGTTCTTGCTTTGGGACAACGGTGGGCACCGCCTCCGGCAAAGAGGCCGGACTTCTGCGAAGGCGGCGACGATGACCCGTTCGATCCCGACCCGTGGTGCTCTGGCCACGCTGGTGGCCGGCGCCCTCCTGTCCACCGCCGCGTGCGGACTGAGCGGGGGCGCCGGTGACGCGAAGGACGCGGAGAGGACGGGCAGGGTGGCCGGTGAGATCAGCTTCCGGACCCTCCAGTTGAAGCCCACCTTCACGGCCTACGTGCAGGGAGTCATCGACGCCTTCGAGAAGGAGTACCCCGAGGTCAAAGTCAAGTGGGAGGACGTGCCCGGCGACGGCTACAACGAGAAGCTCGTCGCGGACGCCCAGGCCGGAGCCCTCCCGGACGTGGTCAACCTCTCCACCGACTCCTTCCAGCTCCTCGGCGACCGCGGCATGCTCGCCGACGTCGCCAAGCTCGACGGGGGAGTGGCCAAGGAGTACGTCCCGGGCGCCTGGGAGCAGTTCAAACTGCCCGGCAAGGGCGACAGCGTGTACGCGTATCCCTGGTACGTGACCCCGGAGATCCTCACCTACAACAGAGAGCTGTTCGAGAAGGCCGGCCTGGACCCGGCCCAGCCGCCGACCAGCGTCGAGCAGTTCTTCGACTACGCCGAGCAGATCGCCGCCACGTCCGGTGGCCAGTACTCCGCCTTCATGGCCGACCCCAAGGGGCGGCTGCCCGGGGACTGGCAGAAGATGGGCGTCCCGATCCTCAGCGAGAAGCAGGACCGGTTCACCTTCGACACCGACCAGGCCGTCGCGTGGGTGGAGCGGATGAAGGACCTGTACGCCAAGGGCGCCATGCCCAGGGAATCCCTCCTCACGTCCGCCGACATCAATCAGCTCTACGGCGGCGGCAAGATCGTCTTCGGCCCCGGCTCCCCCGGCTTCGTCAAGGACATCAAGCAGAACGCCCCGCAGGTCTACGCGAAGACCCAGGTCGCGGGAGCCGTCACCGGCAAGCTGGGCCACATCGGCATTTACGCCCAGTCGCTCGGCATCAAGAAGGACACCAAGCACCTCGACGCGGCCGCCGAGTTCGCGAAGTGGGTCACCAACGGCCCCAACCAGGTGGAGTTCTCCAGGAAGGCCACCATCTACCCCTCCAACGCCCGAGGCCTCGCCGACCCGTTCTTCTCGGACAAGGGCGACGGCAAGGACGCGGAGACCCTCGCCCGCGCGGTCGGCGCCGACCAGTTGAAGACCGCCGCGCTCGACGCCAACACCCCCGTCCAGTGGACCAATCAGGTCGGAGACGCCGTCGTACGTGAGGTGCAGAAGGCCATCAAGGGTGAGCAGGACGCCCGGACGGCGGTGAAGAAGGCCGAGGAAGCGGCGAACAAGCTCCTCGCCCACGCGGCCGAGAAGTGACCGGCGGCGGCGCCACGGAGGCGGTGGACGCCACGGAGGCGGTGGACGTCGCCACGGGGCAGCGGCGGCGCCGCAGAGCGGCGCGACGGGCCATGGAAGCCGACACGGGACTGGTCCACCGCAGGTGGTGGACCCCCTACCTCTTCCTCGCCCCCGGCCTGGTGATGGTGACGCTGTTCAGCCTCTGGCCGTTCGTCAACACCGTCATCCTCTCCCTCACCGATGCCCAGATCCTGCGCGGCGGCACCTTCGTGGGCCTCGACAACTACCGGCGCGCCTTCGCCGACCCCGACTTCTGGGTCGCGACGGTCAACAGCGTGCTGTACCTCGTGGTCGTCGTACCGTGCCTGGTCCTGCTGCCGCTGGCCCTCGCGGTCCTCGTCCAGACCAGGATCCCCGGCATCGGACTCTTCCGGTCCGCCTTCTACACCCCGGTGATCGCCTCCGCCGTGGTCGTGGGGTTGATCTGGCAGTGGGTGCTGCGCAGCGACGGCCTCGTCAACACCGTCTTCCAGAGGCTGAACCTCGTCTCCGAGCCGATCCCGTTCCTGACGGACAGCACGATGCTGCTGGTCTCCGCGATGATCGTGACCGTGTGGAAGGGCCTCGGCTACTACATGGTCTTCTACCTGGCGGCCCTCGGGAACGTCTCCACCTCCCTCTACGAGGCGGCCGCGATCGACGGCGCCGGCCCCGTCCGCCGCTTCTTCAGCATCACCATCCCCCAGGTGAAGCCGATGATGCTGCTGGTCGGCACCCTCTCGGCCATCTCGGCGCTGCGCGTCTTCACCGAGATCTACATCCTCGGCGGCGAGAGCGGCGGCTCCGGCGGCGGCGCCCGCACCCTGCCCTTCCTGATCCGGCAGGTCGGCCTCGGCTTCTCCGGCGAGACCGGCTACGCCTCCGCCATCTCCATCCTGTTGTTCCTGCTGACGCTGGTCTTCAGCCTGCTGGGCCGCCGTCTGTCGAAGGGGGACGAGAGGTGAGCACCGAGTCCACCGAGTCCACCGAGTCCACCGAGTCCACCGAGTCCACCGTGTCCACCCGGGACCGCGACGGCGTCACCACCCGGCGCGCCGATGCCGCCCGCAGGCGCCGCCGGACCGGTCTCGCCGGTCGGTACGCCACGCTGCTCCTGATGCTCGTGGTCATGCTCGGCCCGATCGTCTGGCAGTTCCTGACCTCGATCCGCGGCCGTACCGAGAACGTGTACGACGGCATGCTGCCCTCGCAGCCCACGCTCGACAACTACGTCCGGGTCGCGGAGTCCTTCCCGCTGCTCCACTACGTCGGCAACACCCTCATCGTCGCGGTCCTCGCGATCACCTCGAACATGCTCTTCGCGGCGATGGGCGGATACGCCCTCTCCCGGGCCGCCTGGAAGGGTCGCCAGGTCGTCTTCACCGTGCTGGTGGCCACCCTGATGTTCCCTTTCGAGTCCGTCATGATCTCGATGTTCCTCACGGTCCGCGAGATGGGCCTGGTCGACACCCTCATCGGTGTCTGGCTCCCCGGCGCGGTCTCCGTCCTCAACATCATGATCATGCGGGCGGCCTTCCTCGCCGTGCCCAAGGAGGTCGAGGAGGCGGCCGTCCTCGACGGGGCGGGCGAGTGGACCCGCTTCACGCGGGTCTTCCTCCCCGCCGCCAAGGGCGCCCTGGCCGTCGTCTGCATCACCAGCTTCATGGGTGCCTGGGACGACTTCCTCTGGCCCCTGCTGGTCCTCACCAACAGCGACAACTACACCCTGCAACTCGGCCTGAAGACCCTGGCCGGCGCCACGACCGTCAACGACCAGCGACTCATCGCCGCCGGCGCGATGGCCGCGCTCATCCCGATGATGCTCCTCTTCTTCGCCCTCCAGCGTTTCTTCTTCCAGGGCGTGGGCGAGGGAGCCGTCAAGACCTGAGCCGCCCCCGTCCGCCGCCCGTACCGACCACCCCTCCCTGGAGCAGCCGTCATGCACGACGACCGCAGCATCACCGAACACCGCCTCCGCCGGGTTCTCAAGGAGCGCGTCAAGCCCGCCGTCCACTCCCACCCGATCCCGCTGACCGTCGAGCGCTGGGAGGCCCCGGGCGAGCCCGTCCCCGTCGCCGAAGGCCTGGCGGCCGCCTACGAGCCCTGCGCGATCGGCGACCCGTGGGGGCCGGCCTGGGGCACCACCTGGTTCAAGGTCACCGGCACGGTCCCCGCCGAGTGGGCCGGCCGTACGGTGGAAGCCGTCCTCGACCTCGGCTTCGACCGGATGATGCCCGGCTTCCAGTGCGAGGGCCTGGTCCACCGCGCCGACGGCGGCGAGATCAAGGCGCTCAACCCGTACAACGACTGGGTGCGCGTGGCCGACCGCGCCGAGGGCGGCGAGCGCGTCGAGTGGTACGTCGAGGCCGCCTCCAACCCGGTCCTGGCCGAGCACGCGGTCACGTACGAGGGGGACCGGCAGACCAGCGGTGACCAGCCCCTGTACCGGCTCGCCCGGATGGACCTCACCGTCTTCGAGACCGAGGTCTGGGAGCTGGTCCAGGACCTGGAGGTCCTCTACGACCTGATGACGCAGCTCGACGGCGAGGACGCCCGCCGGTACGAGATCCTGCGCGCCATCGGCGCGGCGCTGGACGCGCTCGACCTCGGCGACGTGCCCGGCACGGCGGCCGACGCCCGCGCGTGCCTGACCCGGGTGCTCGCCGCCCCGGCCAACGCCTCCGCGCACCGGATCAGCGCGGTCGGCCACGCCCACATCGACTCCGCGTGGCTGTGGCCGCTGCGCGAGACGGTGCGCAAGGTCTCGCGCACCGCGTCCAACATGGTCAACCTGATGGACGAACACCCCGAGTTCATCTTCGCGATGTCGCAGGCGCAGCAGCTCGACTGGATCAAGATCCACCGGCCCGAGCTCTTCGAGCGGGTCAAGAAGAAGATCGCGGACGGGCAGTTCGTGCCGGTCGGCGGCATGTGGGTGGAGTCCGACACCAACATGGTCGGCGGCGAGGCCATGGCCCGCCAGTTCCTCTACGGCAAGAAGTTCTTCCTCGACGAGTTCGGCATCGAGACCCACAACGTCTGGCTGCCCGACTCCTTCGGCTACACCGCCGCGCTGCCGCAGATCGTCAAGCTCTCCGGCTCCCGGTGGTTCCTGACCCAGAAGATCTCCTGGTCCCAGGTCAACACGTTCCCCCACCACACCTTCTGGTGGGAGGGCATCGACGGCACCCGCGTCTTCACGCACTTCCCGCCCGTCGACACCTACAACTCCGACCTCGGCGGGGCCCAGATGGCGCACGCCGCCCGCAACTACCGTGAGAAGGGCCGGGCTTCACGCTCGCTGACCCCCTTCGGCTGGGGTGACGGCGGCGGCGGACCCACCCGCGAACACCTCGCCCGCGCCCGGCGGCAGCGGGACCTGGAAGGCTCACCGAAGGTCCGGATCGAGCGGCCCGACGCCTTCTTCGAGAAGGCCCACGCCGAGTACGAGGACGCTCCCGTGTGGGCCGGCGAGCTCTACCTGGAACTGCACCGCGGCACCTACACCTCCCAGGCCAAGACGAAGCAGGGCAACCGGCGCAGCGAATCGCTGCTGCGCGAAGCGGAGTTGTGGGCGGCCACCGCCGCCGTGCGGGTGCCGGGGTACGCGTACCCGTACGAGGACCTGGAGCGGATCTGGAAGACGGTGCTCCTGCACCAGTTCCACGACATCCTGCCGGGCTCCTCCATCGCCTGGGTGCACCGCGAGGCGCGCGAGACGTACCGAGCGGTACGCGAGGAGCTCCAGGGGATCACCCTCGCCGCGCAGCGGGCCCTGGCGGGGGAGGGCGCCGAGGAGCTGGTCTTCAACTGCGCCCCGCACGCCCGGCGCGGCATCCCGGCCGGCGGAGCGGGCCGCCCGGCGGGGGCCGGGGAGCCGGTCACGGTGGAGGAGCGGCACGGCGGCGGACACGTCGTGGCCAACGGCCGGCTGCTGGTGGAGGTCGACGGCCGAGGGCTGATCGTGTCCGTCTACGACCTGGAGGCGCGCCGCGAGTCGCTCGCCCCGGGGACCGCGGCGAACCTGCTCCAGATCCACCCCGACTTCCCGAACATGTGGGACGCGTGGGACATCGACGAGTTCTACCGCAACAAGGTCACGGACCTGGTGGAGCTGGACGGGCTGGAGGTCGTCGAGAGCGGCCCGGGGGCGGCGACCGTACGCGTGACCCGTTCCTTCGGGCAGTCGAAGGCGGTCCAGCACGTCACCCTGCGGGCCGGCGCCAGGACGGTCGACCTCGTCACGGACGTGGACTGGCACGAGACGGAGAAGTTCCTCAAGGCCGCGTTTCCGCTGGACGTGAAGGCGGAACGGACGGCCTCGGAGACCCAGTTCGGGCACGTCCACCGGGCCACCCACACCAACACCTCCTGGGAGGCGGCCAAGTTCGAGATCTGCGCCCACCGCTGGATTCACGCGGAAGAGCCAGGCTGGGGGATCGCGCTGCTCAACGACTCCACGTACGGGCATGACGTGACCCGCGACGTACGGGCCGACGGCGGCCAGACCACCACCGTCCGGCTCTCCCTGCTGCGGGCCCCGCGCTACCCCGACCCGGAGACCGACCAGGGCGCCCACACCCTGCGGTACTCGCTCGCACCCGGCGCGGGCATCGGGGACGCGGTCCGCGAGGGCCACGCGCTGAACCTGCCCGAGCGCACCCTGACCGGCGCGGGCCCGGTCGCCCCGCTCCTGGCGGTCGACAACGACGCGGTCGTCGTCGAGGCGGTCAAGCTCGCCGAGGACCGCGGTGGCGATGTGATCGTCCGCCTCTACGAGTCCCGGGGCGGCCGCGCCACGGCCACGCTCACGGCGGGCTTCCCGGTCACGGCGGCGGTGGAGAGCGATCTGCTCGAACGCCCCCTGGAGGGCGCCGCCGTAGGCGCTCCGGCGGCCGGCGGGACGATCGCGCTCACCCTGCGCCCGTTCCAGATCGTCACGGTCCGCCTCCGCCGCGCCTGATCGGCCCCAAGGGTCTGTCGTCAAGGCGCCCCGGCGGAGCCGAACATTCGGCCGAGGTGAGATCGAGCCGGAAGATGTGGGGCCGGCGGTGCCTGGGCGGCCACGGAACGTAGTTCCGGACACCTCGCGGTGCCCCGCCGTTACCGGCGGTCACGGCATCGCACTTGTGGATCTTGGCCCCGGAGATCAAGGAAATGGTTCGCCGAGGACAGTGGACGGACGCGCGAACGCGCTGGCCAGAGTGTGATCAAGTGCCTGGTCAGCGGCGTTTGTCCGATTGTCGCCCAGTGGCGAGTTCAGCCCGGTGTTCATCCGCCGCCGGATGCGTAGCGTCAGTGATCAGCGACGCAGGGAGGGATGAACAGCATGGGCACCAGCAGTATGAAGAACGACGTAGGCACGGCCTACATCAACGACGTATTCATGCGCCACCCATTGACCACGCGAAACCAAGAGGAACTCGAAATCGCCGCAAGGGCCGCCGGAATCCTCCAGCGGAACCAACTGCGGAACAAATTCAAGCGGACCCCCCAGGGAGGGGGAAAGCAGATCGACCCGATCGGGTTCTCCCTCAACAAGGTGCGCTACGGCGTCTTTCCCGAGGAAGAGGCGACCGCGCACGAGCGCGGCTGGCGCGCCTTTATGAATGTCGGCGTACCGGTCGTCGAGGAGCGGAGCGACATCCAGCAGCCTCCTCCCGACATGATCTCCAAGCAGACGTACATCAACGGCACCGACCCGATCAAAATCACTGTGACGGACACGGTCGAATTCTCGATTTCGAACACGATCAGCTGGTCGCTCCAAGGGGAGGTGAAGCTCACCTTCGGGGCGAAGTCCATCGCATCGCTCCAGCAGCAGCTCGCGAAGAGCATGGAGATGAAGCAGTACCAGAAGACCACCCTCCTCAACAGCAAGGACAACCAGGGCGTCAACACGGAGTCCCAGACGGAGGCGACGAGCAACACCACCGCCACTAGTTCCGTCACCGGCACCGGGGAATTGTGGGGAGAGCTCCTGCTCGGGATCACCGGATCCGTCAGTGGTTCCCTGACCACCGAATGGAAGCACCAGTCGGCGGTCAGCTTCGAAGTCATGAGCCGGGCGGACGTGATGGCCACGACGCGTCGCCAGATCCGCCAGTTCGACTACGAATTCCCGGTCACGTTCGGCGGCTGGGTCGCCTTGCACTATCCCGAGCCGGTGGAGGTGACGGAGACTCCGTCGAAGGCCCCCGGCCCGAAACACTCCAGGGTCATCGCGTGGAAACTCGGCGAGTCCGCCCTCGACGCCAGTCGCTTCGACCTGGCCGACGAAGGAAAGCGGTTCCTGCAGAAGGGGACGGCCGAGATCGTCGCTGTCCGTACCGGAGAACACCGGGTTTTCCAACCGGAAGTGCTCGACTACCAGAACCAGAAGCAGCCCCTCTAAGGGGCCGGGAGGAAACCCCATGTCCTTCAAGAACATCTTTGACAACGGCGGAGACGAGGCCGGTTCCGCCGACAAGTCCGCTCAGGCGCTGGACAAGGACACTCCAGGAGCCGGGGACGTCTCGGAGGCCGTGCGCAAGCTGGAGAGCGAGCGGGACCCGTGGCTTGTGCGCCAGACCGCGCACGGGGCGTTCGACGTCATGGGTTTCCTGGGCCCGCTCTTCCAGAACGCCCAGGGCATGGCCGCCGCGCAGCGCCAGGTCTCCGAAGACCCCGGTTCGACCTCCACCATGGCCTCGGCGACCACGAAGGCGTTCGGACCGCCGAAGGTGAGCATCGGCGACGCGGACATGCCGAAGCTCGAAGACCTGTCGGAGCTCATCGGCAAGAAGAAGAGCTACGCCCTCATCGCGACGGGTCTGGGAACATCCGAAGGCCTGGCGGTCGACCCGTCGTCGAACACGGTGTACGTCGCCGACCGGGGCGGCCAGAAGCTCTACGCGGTGAAGGTCGACACCGGCGCCCAGCGCGTGGTCGCGAGCGCCCTGGGCGAGATCGGCGATGTGCGGGTGGACAGTCAGGGCACGGCGTACATCGCCGACTACGGCGGTGCGCGCCTGCTCGCGGTGGATCTGCACAAGGGCACCTTCCGCAAGGTCGCCGACGTAGCGTACGCGTACGGTGTCGCGCTCGACGCGGCGGGCAAGGCCTATGTCGCCAGCTGGCTCGACGGGCAGCTGTTCGCCGTCGACCTGCCGGGCGGACAGAAGCAGGCGATCGCCACCGCCCTGGGGCAGGGCACCGGCGGAGTGGAGCTGGACGGGCGGGGCAAGGCGTACGTCGGACGGAAGGAGAGCGGCGGCTACCTGTACGAGTTCGACCTGGCCGCCCGCACCCACCGCGTCGTGGCCCACCTTCCCGGGGCGAGCACCATCCGCGTGGCCCTCGACGGCGCCGGCCGGGCGTACACCATCGACCACCTGAACGGCGGGCGCCTGCACGAGATCACCCTCGCGGACGGCGCGCAGCGCGTGGTGGCCACCGGCCTGGGGACGTGCGGGGGACTCGCGCTGGACACCGTCAACGGCTGGATCTACGTCAGCAACCGTGAAGGCCAGCTGTGGCAGATCAACCAGCGCGCCACCCAGGCCATGGGGGGCGTCGGCAAGGTCACCCCCTAGGCGCCAACCGCAATCCCTCCATCGCCCCCGGCCTGTCCGTCCAGCCGGGGGCGTCTTGCGTGGGGCGTCCTGCGTGGGGCGCGCTGGGTGGGTCGGAGTG
This sequence comes from Streptomyces sp. NPDC028910, assembly GCF_055564955.1. NCBI lineage: Bacteria > Bacillati > Actinomycetota > Actinomycetes > Kitasatosporales > Streptomycetaceae > Streptomyces > Streptomyces sp. NPDC028910. The sequence goes on from NZ_JBVHVF010000016.1 coordinate 53,138, forward strand.
AACTCCGCCACAGGGCGAGCGGGCCAGGCCCGGGACCACCGGGTTTCGGGGCCGGACCGCGGCCACCGGGTTATGCACTTAGTTGCAAAACCACCCTCCCCTCGCTAGAACAGGTGCATCACCCCCCGCGCGAGGAGGCGCCCCTCATGAGTTCCCAGAGCCGGTACCCGCACCTGCTGAGCCCCCTGGACCTCGGTTTCACCACCCTGCCGAACCGCGTGATCATGGGCTCGATGCACACCGGCCTCGAAGAGCACGAGCGCGGCTTCGAGCGCCTCGCCGCCTTCTACGCCGAGCGCGCCCGCGGCGGAGCCGGCCTGATCGTCACCGGCGGCATCGCCCCCAACGACGCCGGGCGCCCCTTCGAGGGCGGCTCCCGCCTCACCACCGAGGACGAGGCCGCCGAGCACCGGGTGATCACCGAGGCCGTGCACGCCGAGGGCGGGAAGATCGCGATGCAGATCCTCCACTTCGGCCGCTACGCCTACCACAAGGACCTGGTCGCCCCCACCGCCCTCCAGGCCCCCATCAGCCCCTTCGTGCCGAACGAGCTCACCGACATCGAGGTCGAGCGGACCGTCGAGGACTTCGTCCGGGCCGCCCGCCTCGCCAAGCTCGCCGGCTACGACGGCGTCGAGATCATGGGCTCCGAGGGCTACCTCATCAACGAGTTCATCGCCGCCGCGACCAACAAGCGCACCGACCGCTGGGGCGGCGCCTACGAGAACCGCGTCCGCTTCCCGCTGGAGATCGTGCGCCGCACCCGCGCGGCCGTCGGCGAGGACTTCATCCTCATCTACCGCCTCTCCATGCTCGACCTGATCCCCGGCGGCTCCACCCTCGACGAGGTCGTCCACCTCGCCAAGGAGATCGAGGCGGCCGGCGCCACCATCATCAACACCGGCATCGGCTGGCACGAGGCCCGCATCCCCACCATCGCCACCTCCGTCCCGCGCGGCGCCTACACCTGGGTCACCAAGCGGCTGATGGGCGCGGTGGGCATCCCCCTCGTCACCAGCAACCGCATCAACACCCCCGAGATCGCCGAAGAACTGCTCGCCGACGGGCGCGCCGACCTGGTCTCCCTGGCCCGGCCCTTCCTGGCCGACGCCGACTTCGTCGCCAAGGCCGCCGCCGGCCGCTCCGAGACCATCAACACCTGCATCGGCTGCAACCAGGCCTGCCTCGACCACACCTTCAGCGGCAAGATCACCAGCTGCCTGGTCAACCCGCGCGCCTGCCACGAGACCGAACTCGTCCTGTCCCCGACGCGGACGAAGAAGCGCGTCGCCGTCGTCGGCGCCGGCCCGGCCGGACTGGCCTGCGCCGTCTCCGCCGCCGGCCGCGGCCACGCCGTCACCCTCTTCGAGGCCTCCGGGCACATCGGCGGCCAGCTCGACATCGCCCGCCGCATCCCGGGCAAGGAGGAGTTCGAGGAGACCATCCGCTACTACGGGACCCAGCTCGTGGAGAGCGGTGTGGAGGTCCGCCTGAACACCCGCGCGGACGTGGCGACCCTCCAGGGCTACGACGAGGTCGTCGTCGCCACCGGTGTCACCCCCCGCACCCCCGACATCGACGGCGTGGACCACCCCCACGTGGTCAGCTACCTCGACGTGCTGCGCGACGGCGCCCCCGTCGGCGAGCGCGTCGCCGTCGTCGGCGCCGGCGGCATCGGCTTCGACGTCGCCGAGTACCTCACCGACAGCGGCGAGGGCGCCTCCCAGGACCCCGCCGTCTACTTCCGTCACTGGGGCGTGGACACCACGTACGCCGGCCCCGGCGGCCTCACCGCCCCGACCCGCCCCACGCCGCCGCGCCAGGTCCACCTGCTCCAGCGCAAGGCGACCAAGGTCGGCGCCAACCTCGGCACCACCACCGGCTGGATCCACCGCGCGGAGCTCAAGCACCGCGGGGTCGTCTCCGTCGCCGGGGCCACGTACGACCGCATCGACGACGAGGGCCTGCACATCACCGTCGACGGGGAGAAGCGCCTCGTACCCGCCGACACGGTGGTGCTGTGCACCGGCCAGGAGCCGCGCCGCGACCTGTACGAGGCGCTGCGCGCGGCCGGCGTGGAGGCGCACCTGATCGGGGGCGCCGACGTGGCCGCCGAGCTCGACGCCAAGCGCGCCATCCGGCAGGGCACGGAGCTGGCCGCCACCCTCTGACACCCGCCGGCCGAAAGGGATTGTGGCGGCCCGGCCGGGCCGCCACAATCTCCCGGGTGACGTTCTCACCCGCAGACGCAGACAAGATCCTCACCGACAACTTCGCCCCCTGGGTGCTCGCCCTCGGACTGACCGTCCAGGAGACGGGCGAGCGGCACGCCGTACTGCGGCTGCCCTGGTCCGAGGAACTGGCCCGGGACGGCGGCGGCCTCTCGGGGCAGGCCATGATGGCGGCCGCCGACACGGCCACGGTCATCGCGATCTCCGCCGCGCGCGGCGCGTACGGGCCGATGACCACCGTTCAGCAGTCGACGAGTTTCCAGCGGCCGGTGGTCGGCGCCGACGTGCTGATCCACGTACGGGTCACGAAGCTGGGCAAGCGCATGGCCTTCGCCGACATCACCCTGACCCCCGACGGCGCCGGAGAACCGGCCGCGACGGCCTCCACCGTCTACGCCCTGCTCGGGTGAGTTCGACCGGACGCAGGGCCTGATCGGGGAGAACGGCCCGGTTCACCCTCCGGGGTGGGCACGCCCGGAGAATCCTCGGCGCAGGCACTCGGTGAGGCGCGCCGCGATGCTTCCGCCGGGGTCGAGGCGCGGGTTGAAGATCGTGACATCGAGTCCGAGGGCCCGCTCGTCTGACAGTGCCGTCTCCAGCACGCCCTCCAGTTCGGCCCACGTCAGTCCGCCCGGCAGCCGGTAGTCCACGGCCGGCATGATCGCGTCGTCCAGTACGTCGACGTCGAGGTGGACCCAGTATCCGCAGCGGCCGTCGACGGTGAGCCGATCGACGGCCTGGCGGGCCGCTGCCGCGGCTCCCGTCGCGCGCACGGCGTCGAGGTCGAGCGTGTGCAGTCGGGGCGGCAGCGGCTGCATCCCGGCTTCCGCGGACTGGGCGGAGTCACGGAAGCCGAAGGCGACCACGTCCTCTTCGCGCAGCAGGGGGCCGCGGCCTTCGAGGTCGGTGAGCAGCCCGGGGCCGTGACCTGTGGCCAGGGCGAGTTCCATGGAGGCGGCCTCGCCGGTGGGCTCCGCCGACGGCTGGTAGAAGTCGGTGTGGCCGTCGATGAACAGCAGCCCGTGGCGTCCGCGGCGCCGCAGGGCCAGGAGGTTGCCGAGGAGGATGCTGCAGTCGCCGCCGAGGACCACCGGGAAACCGCCGCGGTCCAGGACGCGGCCGACCGCGTCGGCCAGCTTGACGGAGTACTCCGCGATGGCGGCGGGGTTGAGGACGCCGGTGTCGGCGTCGCGCCTCGGGTCGTACGGGGGCGCTTCGACCCGGTCGGCCCACACCGCCCCGAGCCGGGCCAGCAGGCCGGCTTCGAGGAGGGCCGTCGGCAGGTCCTGGACACCCGATGGCCGCAGCCCCAGCACCGACGGCGCCTCGATGACCGCCCGTTCCCGCACGCCCGACCCCTTTCCCTCGCCGGCTGCCACCCCATCAGAAGCCGTGGTGCGCAGTCGGACAACACGCCGGGGTGCCCCGGGAGGAGCGCGCCGGGGCGCGCACCCGGAAAGGGAAAAGGCGAGTGACAGACCGGGATCTCGTCACTTACCGTCCCCGTGTCGGAGATCGACGGACGGACCACAGCGGCGGACCGATGTCAGAAAGGCCGGGACCATCACCTCCACATCCGGACCCCGCAGTACGAGCCGTGTGCTTCGGCACAACAAGGACTTCAACGTCTTCTGGCTTGGCCAGGCGCTGTCCGTCCTCGGCGGTTCCATCTCGCTGCTCGCGCTTCCGCTGCTCGTCCTCGACGCCACCGGGTCCGTCGTCCAGATGGGCCTGCTGACGGTCGTCTCCGGCGCCACCGCCATCGGCACCGGGCTGTTCGCCGGCTACGTGGTGGACCGGGCGGACCGCCGCCGACTCATGATCGTCTGCGATCTGGTGCGGGCGGTCCTGCTCGGCGCGGTGCCGTTCGTCTGGTGGGTCGCCGGACCGCAGATCTGGCTGCTGTACGTGCTGACCGCGCTGGTCGCCGTACTGAAGACGCTGTTCGATGTGGCGTACGTGACGGCCGTGCCGAATCTGGTGCGTACGCAGGACCTCACCGCCGCCAACGGGCGGCTGATGGGCACCTTCGCGCTCGGGACCCTGCTCGGGCCGGTGGCGGCCGGCTTCATCACGGCCGGCGTGGGCGCGGACTGGGCGCTGGGCGTGGACGGGGCGACCTTCCTGGTCTCCGCCGCCAGCCTGGGATGGGTGAGGTTCACCCGGCCGACCGGTGAGCGCAGCGGCGGGGCCGGGGCAGGGGCCGGATCCGGGGCCGGGGCCGCATCCGGGGGACTGCGGGAGATGTTCGTCGTGGGCTTCCGCTTCCTGTGGGCCCACCCGCTGCTGCGCCCGCTGACCATCCAGCTCACCCTGCTGACCTTCGTCACCATGGGCGCCACCGACCTGCTGATCTACCGGGTCCAGCACGACCTCGGCCGGGACGCCGCCACGCTCGGCTACGTGATCGCCGCGAGCGGGGCCGGCGCCGTCGCCGCGGCGCTGACCGCCGGGAGGCTGCGCCGGATCCTCGGCTTCGGCACGTGCTGGCTGACCTCGGTCGCGATGATCGGCGTCGGGGTGGCGGTGACGGGCGTCAGCCGCAGCGTGCCGGTGATCGCCGCCCTGGCCGCCGTCTTCATGTTCGGGATCACCCTGGGCGGGATCTGCAGCATGACCCTGCGTCAGGAGGTGACCCCGGACCACCTGCTCGGCCGGGTCACCTCGGCCTTCTGGACCGTGCACAACGCCTCGGGCCCGGTGGGCGCGGCCGTGCTCACGGTGCTGGCCGCCCGCCACGGGGTCCCGGCGGTCAGCCTGGCCGCCGGGGCGCTGTGCCTGCTCGTACTCGGCGGCGGACTGCTGACCCCGCTGCGCGGCAGCCGGGTCGGCGCGGCCACCGCACCGGACCCGGCCCCTGACCGCACGGCCGAGCCCCCGGCGCGACACTGCCCGTGACGGCGCGCTCAGCCGGTGGCGGCGCCGAACCACTTGGGCAGGTGGCCGAGCAGATCGTGCTGTTGGTCGCCGACCCATGCGACGTGCCCGTCCGGCCGCAGCAGCACTGCGGGTGCGTCGAGTTCCTCGCTGACATCGACGACGTGGTCGACCCGGTCGGCCCAGCCTTCCACCGACAGGCGGCCGGTCTGGTCGAGCAGGAGCCCCCGGCCGTCGTGCATCAGTTCGTAGAGGCGCCCCTGCTTCAGCGCGAGGTCCCGCAGGCGCCGGCCGACCAGGTCATGGCCGGCGCCGAGGTCGTAGCGGACCCCGACCGCGGTGATCATCTCGGTCACGTACCGGTTCACCTCCTCGAAGTCCAACAGCTTCGAGAACAGATCCCGCAGCGCCTTCGCCCCGGAATCCGCCTCCAGCAGCAAGCCCTGCGCGCGGGTTTCGGCCAGTACGCGGGCGCCCTCCGGGTGCCGTTCGGCGTGGTAGCTGTCCAGCAGGCCTTCCGGCGCCCAACCGCGCACCTCGGCGGCCAGCTTCCAGCCGAGGTTGAAGGCGTCCTGAATGCCGAGGCTGAGTCCCTGCCCTGCGGTCGGCGGGTGGATGTGCGCCGCGTCGCCGGCCAGCAGCACCCGTCCGACCCGGTAACGGTCGGCCTGCCGGCTGGCGTCGCCGACCCGGGACACCCAGCGCGGTGAGTGCACGCCGAAGTCGGTGCCGGCACACTCCCGCAGGCGCTGCTTGAACTCCTCGAACGTCGGCATGGTCGCACGGTCCTCCGCCAGTCCTTCGGCGGGCACGATGATGCGGTACACCCCCTCACCCATGGGCACGGTTCCGAACCGTATGTGGGTCTTGCGGATCTCGGCCGTGACGGCGGCCAGCTTCGCCGGCTCCTCCGTCACCTCCACATCGGCCAACAACGTCTCGACCTTGGCGGGTTCACCGGGGAAGCCGACACCCAGCAGCTTGCGCACCAGACTGCGGCCACCGTCGCAGCCGACCAGGTAGCGGGCCCGCAGCCGCGTGCCGTCGGCCAGTTCGGCGCTCACGCCGCGCTCGTCCTGGCTCAGCCCGACCAGCTCGCAGCCCCGCCGGATCTCGGCCCCGAGTTCGACGGCGCGCTCGGTCAGCAGCCGCTCGGTCTCCGGCTGGGAGACGGTGATGCCGTACGGGTGCGCGGTATCCACCCCGTCGGGCCAGGGCTTGATGATGCCGGCGAAGAAGCCGCCGACTTGGAACTTCTCGCTGACGGCGAGGAACCGGTCGAGCAGGCCGCGCTGGTCCATGATCTCGACAGTGCGCGCGTGCACGCCGCGCCCGCGGGACTGCCCCGTCGGCTCCGTCAGCTTCTCCAGTACGACCACGTGCACACCGTGCAGCCGCAGCTCGCCGGCGAGCATCAAACCGGTCGGTCCACCACCGGCAATGAGTACGTCGACCATCACAACCCCCGTGTATCTGTGCAGGTCCTGGCTTCGACTGGCGATTATGCCCCGAAGATCGCCCGGACAGTGCTTAGGGGGGACGCCCCCGCTGCCGCGGAGGCGTCCCTCATGAGCCGGAGGTCACGGGGCCACGGGACGTCAGAACCGTCCGGGGCCGGACGGGAACGGCAGCGGCTTCGACGGCGGTGCGGATTCGCGCCGCTCGGCAGCGGCCGGCGAGCTCTGGCAGGTCACGTCCTCGGCGGGCAGCCGGCCCGTGGTCAAGTAGGCGTTGACCGGCGCGTTGGCGCAGGAGGCGGGGTCGAAGAGGTACACGCCGTGGCCCTCACCCCCGGCCGCCAGCACCATCCGCGAGCCCTTGAGCGCGCGGTGCAGGCCCTGGCCGCTGACGAGGGGGGTCTGCGAGTCCCACTCGTTCTGCACCGTCAGCACGTTCGCCTTCTTGTGCATCGGCGTGGCCGATTCGACCGGCCGGTCCCAGAAGGCGCACGGCTTGATGTTGGACGCGAAGTCCCCGTACAGCGGGTACCTGACCTTGTCCTTCGCCGCGTCCCGCTCGTACTGCTCGGTGTAGCGGGGCCAGTTGCCGGTGTCCCCGCACACCACGGTCCAGAAGACAGCCGTGCCGTTGTCCGAGGCGGGCTCTGGCCGGTCGCCCAAGAGCAGCCGCTTCAGCTTCGCCACGTCCGTGCCCGCGGGCAGCGGCTTGCCCTCGGCCGAGGCCTTGAGGGCCACCATGAGGGGGGTGGCCTGCGCCGGGTAGAAGAACACCCCGCGCGCGGACCGGATGATGTCCCCGGTGATCTTCTGCCCCTCGAAGTCGATCGGCTCGCGGTCGGCGCGTGCCACCAGCTGCCAGAACGTGTCCGACACCGCCTTCGGGGAGTCGCCGAGCTGGTATTCGGCCGACCGTTCCGCTGCCCACTGCGTCCATCGCGCGAAGGCGGGCTCGGCCTCCGTGGCCCACACCTGGATCATGCCGCGCCAGATCCGCTGCGGGTCCACACCGCTGTCGAGCACGAAGCGGTCCGTGCGCTGCGGGAACATCTGCGAGTACACCGCGCCGAGGTAGGTCCCGTACGAGTAGCCCACGTACGAGATCTTCCGCTCGCCCAGCGCCGCACGGATCGCGTCCATGTCGCGCGCCGTGTTGCGGGTGGTGATGTACGGCAGCACCGAACCGGCCTTCTCGCGGCACTTCTCGGCGACGGTGCGCGCCCACGCCACGTCGGAGGGGAAGCTCTCCGCACGGTACGGCCGGTCGAAGTTCTGCTCGGCGTCGCTCAGTCCGCAGGTGATCGGGCTGCTGGCGCCGACCCCGCGCGGGTCGAAGCCGATGAGGTCGTACTGCTCCCGTACGTCCTTGGGCATCGCCTCGTTCATCAGCAGCGGCAGGTCGAGCCCGGAACCGCCCGGGCCGCCGGGGTTCAGCAGCATGGCACCGTGCCGCTTGGCGGGGTTCTCGCTCTTCATCCGGGATATGGCGAGGTCGATGGTGCGCCCGTCGGGACGCCGGTAGTCGAGCGGGACCTTGAGCGTGGCGCACTCGTACGAGGCCGGCTGCTCGGGACTGCAGCGCTGCCAAGCGGGTTTCTGCGGCTGGTAGTCCGCTGCCGGGGCGGCGGAGACCTGCGTCGCGGTCAGCAGGGGCACGGTGGACGCGGTGAGTCCGGCGGCTGCGAGCAGCGGTGCGAAGCGTTTCAGGCGCACAGAGCGGTTCCTTTCGGCGAAGTCGCTTACTCGTCCACCCTGTTGCATGAGGGGCGCCGCCGAATCATCCCGGAGGGTCGTGCCTCGTGCTCCTCACGAACGAGCTGATATCAGGACAACTGGCCGACACGCCGCAGTCGGCGCTGACGCTGTGCACCATGGGCAGCCCGGAAGTTCAGGGGTGGGCGGAGTGCTCGGTGGGCCCGGCGTGCGTGGAGCCGGTCTCCAGGGAGCCGCCGAGCCGGCCGCGCACCGCGGTCAGGGCCTGCGCCGACTGGGCGGTGACGACCCACCGGTCCCCGACCAGATAAGTGCCGCCGTACATCCGGGATTCGGTCAGCCAGGAGCGCAGTCCCTCATCGGCCGCGAAGGTGACCATGCGGTACGGACCCTGCCCGGTCTCGCATCCCCCTTGCCGCAACTCCTCGGCCTCCACGCTCACTTCTGCGGTACATCCGATGGCCGTGGCGATCTCTTCGAGCGAGGTACGGTGCGCCGCCGCCTCGCCGGACCCGGCCGCCCGGCCCGCCCCGCCGGCGCAGCCGCCGCACAGCAGCACGGCGGTGAAGACCGCGGTGACGGCCGGAAGGGACGGGCGGATCCGCCGCGTACGGCGGTCGGTGGACGGCATGGCAACCTCACTGGCTGATCGGGGAGTCGTCGCGGTGCGGCAGTGGTGCGGTCGTGGTGCGGTCGTGGTGCCCGGGCGGGGAGGGGCCCGGGCACCACGTGTCTGGGTGTCTGGGTGGGTGGGTCGGCGCGGCCGGTCCGGAGCTAGCCGGCGGCGGCCTTCGCCTTCTTTCCCTTGTCGGTCACGGCGAACCAGAGGCCCTGCTTGTTGTGCCCGCTGATGTCCCCGGGTTCCTTGTCGCCGGTGAAGGAATAGACCGGCCAGCAGTCGATCGTCAATTGCTCGCTGCCGTCGGGCCGTTTCACCGAGCCCACCAATTCGGCGGGAATTCCCGTCACCTTTCCCTTGTCGACGGGCTTGGCGGGCTTCCAGGTGTCCAGGCAGGCGCCGACGCAGCCGATTTTCATGGGCCAGGCACTGTCCTTGTCGAAACGGTAGAGGGTCCGGCCCTCCGCATCCGCGATGATGGGACCGAGTTCGGCGTTCTGGTCGACGGTGAGTTCCGCGCCCTGATTCGCCTGCTTCGCCTTGTCCGCCCCGTGCGCCGCTCCGCTCTTGCCGGGAGCGGCCGGCTTGCCGTCGGGCCCCAGCACGTGCCAGGTTCCCCCGACGCCCTCACCGAGCGTGTCGCCCGGCTTGGTGTCCTTCGCGTAGCGGTACACCGGCCATCCCGCGAGCGTCAGCTGCCGGGTGCCGTCGGCTCGCGCGACCGAACCGAGGAGCGCCGCGTCGATGCCCTCACCGGCCGAGACGTCGTCCGCGGCCACGACGGGCCAGGCGGTGGCGCAGTCCCCCTCGCAGGTGGACTTGGGGGGCTTGGCCGTGTCCTTGTCGAACCGGTAGAGCGTGAAGCCCTCGCTGTCGGTGACCGCCGCGCCCAGCCCCGGGACCTCCTTCACGGCCAGCTGCCCGGCCGGGCCGTTCTTGCCGGCTCCGGCCCCGGCCCCGGCCGCCGGGTCGGTGCCGGAGCCGCTTCCGTACGCGTCGTCGTAGGCGGACCCGACCTGTTTGCTGTCACCCACCGGCTGGACCGAGTTCCCCTTTCCCGTGGCATTGTCGGCGCTGCCGCACCCGGCGGTCATCAGCAGTACCGCGACCGCCGACCCGGCGAATATCTCACGACGCATTCTCTTCACGATCTCTCCTTCAGGTTCGGTCCCGCGTTTTCGTGTCCCCGGTCATTGATACGGGGCTCAGGGCGGCGGAAGTGAATATCCCTGGGAATTTGTCAGATCGCGCCAAGATTGAACTCGGGCCCATTGGTTCAGTCCTGGATGCGCAGCGCGAGGGCCGGGCAACGCCGCACCGCGCGCAGCGCCTTGGGCCGCAGCCGCCCCGGCACCGGCATGGACGCCTGGGCCGGATAGCCGTCCGCGTCGAGCCGTACGACATCGGGCAGGACGTCCACGCACAGCCCGTGCCCCTTGCACAGGGTCCAGTCCACGACCAGCCGCTCCGGGCTCTCGTCCCGCGGCAGCGGCAGCGCCCCCAACACCCGTCGGCCGCAGCCACTGCCGAGTGCGTGGTCCCGGAACTCGTCCGGGAAAGCGCTGAGCGCCGAGGCCACGAAGTGCGAAGTGCCGTCGGGATGGCTGCACGCGCCCCGGCCCCGGACCACTCGCAGCCGCGCCTCCACCGTTTCGAGGGCGGCTCTGCCCCCTCCCCGCACGGCGTCCTCCAGTACGTCGGCCAGTGCGGGCAGCCCCCGTACACAGGGGCCGCACTGGCCCGCGGACTCCTTCGCCATCCAGCGGGTCACCCGGGCCACCTCCCCGGCCGGACAGGTGTCCTCGGGCAGGGGCAGGACCGCGCCGGCCCCCAGCACCGCGTCGAAGGCGGCGAGGGACTGCCGCGACACCTCCGCGGCGCGGGCGGCCCCCGGGTCCAGCCATCTGCCGTGGTAGCCACCGACCAGGACGCCCTGGCCGGGATCGGTGCCGCACAGCTCCAGGACGTACGCCAGCGAGGTCCCGGTCGGCGTCTCGACGACCGTGGAGCCGGCGACGGTCAGCAGGACGGTGCCCGGCTCGGCGGGCAGTCCGGTCGTACGGTAGTCCAGCGCGCCGAGCCGGGCGGCGACGGCGAGTTGGGCGTAGGTCTCGGTGTTCGACAGCAGGGTGGGCACGCCGCCCAGGCCCCGCTCACTGGTCCGCACCTTCTGCCCGGACGGCAGCGCCGCCCCGCCGTTCAGGCCGCTGATGAGGGCGGTTCCCTCCCCGGTCACGAAGCGCTCGGGCAGCCGCGCCACCCGCACCCGGCGGCCGGCCGGGCCGCGTTCCGCGACGGCGGCCCGTACCGACTGCTCCACGTCCGCACGGGTGACGGCCACCACGACGTCCTCGGCGGAGAGCGCCGCGGCGGCCAGTAAGGCCCCATCGAGCACCAGGTGCGGGGCGTGCAGCAGCAGCGCGGTGTCCTTGAGGCAACTCGGCTCGCCTTCGCTGCCGTTGACGACGACGGCGGTCAGCCCGTCCCGTCCCCGGGCCGCCCGCATGACGGCGCGCAGTTTCCGGGCGAAGGGGAAGCCCGCCCCGCCGCGCCCCCGCAGGTCGATGTTGTCGGCGAGGTCGACGAGCTCGTCCGGCCGGTACGGGGGCAGCGAGCCGTGTGCGGTCAGATGGGCGACGCGGTCGAGCCGGGGGGCCCGGTCGAGGCCGGCCAGCAGCCTGGGGACGCCCACACAGCCGAGGCCGGGCCGCGGGTCGCCGGTCATGTCCACCGCTCTCGGGTGGCGAGCTGTTCCTCGCCCGCGCCGCCGGCCAGGCCCGGCGCGTACACGGCGGTACGCGGTGGGTGGTCGGGCCTGGGCGGCGCGGCCGGCCGGGGGAACGCGGCCGGCCGCGTTGCCCGCCTGGGTCGGGGTACGGCGGCCGAGGCGGGCCCCGGCGCGGCGGCCGGTGGGGCGATCGGGCGCGAAGTGACCTCTCGCATCCGGGACTTGATGCGGAGGGCGAGGACGCACGCGACACCGACCAGGCACAGTGCGTAGGCCGCCGTGACCCAGGCGTCGGCGGAGCGGCCCGCCTTCAGCCCGTGCACGAGCGACGCGCCCCACGCCGGATAGGCGCCGAGGTGCAGGGCCCGCCACCACAGGGAGCGGCTCTTGGTGGCGAACACGCTGCGCACCGCGCCGGAGACCGCCACCGCCAGGAAGAGGTATCCGGCGAGCGTGCCGAGTCCTATCAGGACGGGCCGGCCGTCATCCGTGAACGGCAGGACCGCCGAGGCCGCCGTCGTCCGCTGCTCCGCGATCTTCACCCAGATGTGGAGGGCCAGGAAGCCCAGCCCCGCCACCGCGAGGCCGCGGTGCACACCCTGGGCGAGCAGCCGGTGGCCCGAGCCCAGGAGCAGCCGGTCTGTGGCCATCAGCCCCCACAGGACGGTGGCGGTGAGCGAGACGAGCGAGATCACGCCCGCCCCGTAGTCGAGGAAGTCCCAGACGCGGGTCAGAGCGCCCGCGCGGGCGGCCACGATGACGGAGACGAGTGCCGCGCCGGCGGCGCAGAGCGCGCCGGGGCTCAGTCTTCCGGCGGTGGGAAGGAGGGAGGGCCGCCGGACGGCGCGCCGTCCGGCGGCCGGAGCCGATGCCGCGTGACGGCTTCTGCGGCGGGATCTGTGTGAGCGTGGCATGTGCGGCTGGGGCAGGGGCATCCAGTTCTCCTGTGCGCCTGGGCTCCGAGCACTCCACCTGGCGCTCGGCACCCGGGGGTCGTTGTCGTCTGTGCCCGGCAGCGCTGTGAAACTCCGCGCCGGCCGAGGGAACTTGGGGCCGGAGTGCAGAAGCATCGTGGAGCTGCACAGCAGCTCCACAGGATTTATCGAAACGTGATAATTTCTCGCACCGCGTCTCCGGCGCATCGAACAACACCGGAAGATTCCCCTCCAGCGGAGGTTGCGACAGGCCTCTCCAGGAGGGAGTGCGAGGGTCTCAACTCCCGTACCAGGTAAGGGTATTGGTGCGAGAGGCAACCTCGGCGGGCTTGTCGCTCTTCCCCGGACAAGCCTCACCCCGGCACGAACGAGGTAACGATGTGCGAACTTCTGAACCGCATCTGGTCCCGCCCGCGTGGCGAGTGGACCCGTGTCCTGCGCAGGGAACTCCCCGCGCTGGCCGCGGAGATAGTGGAGGAGCTTCTGCATGGAATTCCGGAATTTTCCGCACTTATCGATGACAACGATGCCATCGATGACGAGTTGCTCAGGCAGCGGGTGGAGGAGGCTCTTCTCACCGCCCTCGGCTATCAGGAGCAATCCCGGGAACGAGCACCGGACGAGGACGAGGGCGAGGACCCGTCCGAGAGCGAGGGTGAAATCGAGGGAGAGACCGCGGCCGACGGCGCGGTGGGAAACGAGGTCGAAAGCACGGACGAGTGCGAGGTCACGCACGAAGGGAGGGACGAGGGCCGGGGCCCGGGCGACGGCCGGGACAAGGACCGGGACGCGTGCGAGGTCACGCACGAGGGCCGGCGCGACGGCGACCGGGAGGGCGACCGGGAGGGCGATCGGGCGCGTCAGGAGCTCTTCAGGACCCTCACCGATGACAGGGCCGCAACGGAGAGTTCCCTCAGCGAGCTCGCCGAGGCGGCCGGCTGGCCCCTCCCGCCGGCCGTACGGGCCGTCGTGCCGGCCACGCCCGGCGAGACGCTCCAGCTCGCCGCGGTCCTGGACGACGCCCTCGCCGGCATGTTCGCGGGCCGGCCGTGCCTGCTGGTCCCGAGTCCCGACCCGGACACCCGAGCCCCCCTGGAACACCTGCTGCGCGGCCGGTTCGCGGCCGTGGGCCACGCCGTCCCCCTCCGGGACACGGCCTCCTCGCTGCGCTGGGCGCTGCGCCTGTTCGCCCTGACCCCCGCCCGCCCGGGCCTGGACGCCCGGCCCGTCTACGTCGACGACCACCTCTCGACCCTGCTGCTGCTTCAGGACGAACCCCTCGCCCACGCACTGGCCGCCCGCTGGCTGCGCCCCCTGGCGGATCTGACCCCCCGCCAGAGCGAGCGACTGGAAGTCACCCTGCTGGCCTGGCTGGAGGGCGGCGGAGCCCCCGAGGCCGCGAAGGCCCTGAGCGTGCACCCGCAGACCGTGCGGTACCGCATGCGCCAGCTGGAGAAGCTCTTCGGAACCGGCCTGCGCGACCCCCGCACCCGGTTCGAGCTGGAGATGGCCCTGCGCAGCCGCCGGCTGATGGCCCAGGTGCGGCGTCAGCACTCGCGGGTCGGCCGCAGGGCGGCGCGCGTGATCCAGGCGGACTTCACGCCCCTCGGCGTCGGGCGGATCGCCCGCGTCAACGGGCTGTAACCTCAACGGCCTGTGAACGTCAACGGGTTGTGAACCTCTACGGGTTGTGAACCTCAACGGGTTGTGAACCTCTACGGGTTCTGAACCTCGACGGACTGTGAACCTCGACGGGCCCGTGAACCGCAACGGCTCGTGAACCCCAACCGCCCGGCCCGGCCCCGTCACCACGGGGCCGGGCCGGCGGTCGTGCACACGTCTGCGGTGTTGGCCCGAAGTCGGCTCCGGGCCAACACCTTTCCCGGGGCGGGCGCGGTGGTGGGGGAGGGGCGCGCCCGCCCCGGGAGCTGGAGGGGGATCCGTACCGCTTCGGTCAGCGGCAGGTGCGCCCGTCGTTGATGCAGGACACGGCCTTGGCCATCAGGCCGTTCGACATCACGTTGATGAAGTCGTCGTGGTCGGTCACCGGTTTGTGCAGCTGCTCGGGGAAGCTGTCCACGGCGATACGGGCACCCGGCGCCACCCCGTACGTGATGCGCTGCACCAGCTGCGGAATGGCGGTGAAGCCCTTCTGGCAGCGTCCGTTGCGGTCCGGGAAGGCCACATGGGTCCGGTGGTTGGCGCTGTCGGTGTTCCGGCCGTCCCAACAGCTCTGGAAGGTGAAGGTGCGCACCACGTCGCTGCCCTTCGGGCAGATCGGGTACTTGTCCTTCAGCTGGCGGTTCTCGAATCCGGTGCAGCTCCACGAGGCGTTGGCGTTGGCCGTGCCGTTGGCGAAGGCCTTGGCGTCACCAGTGATGATGCGCAGGAAGCGGGGCATGGCCGTGACCTTGCCGACGGGACTGCCCTTGAAGGTGATCGTCACCTGCTTCGGCCGCAGGATGGTGCCGACATTGCCGTCCTGGCCGCCACCGGGCGCCTTGGCGTCCCGCTCCGCCCTGCCGTCGCGCAACCGCAGCACGGGCCAGTAGTAGCTGGACTGGTCGCCGTTGCCGCAGGTGGTGCCGGCCGCGGCGAGGCTGTCGTTGGTGGAGAAGGCGTCGGTGGACTCGTTGCCCACGTAGTCGTGCATGTGGTGGGCGCCGTTGGAGACGCCGGGTGCGACGATGACGTTGTCGGGGTTGAAGTGGCCGTTCTCGTTGCGGCCGCACTGCGAGCTGAAGGACCCCGAGGAGGCGCCCGCCGATCGCGCGGGAGTGCGTACGTTCGGCCGGACCTTGGTGATGTCGGCGAAGTCGCTCCGCGCCGGACCGCCCTTCTGTCCGGTGCTCAGGGCGGCGCTGCGCTCGTCCGGTCCGCCGGCCGCGACGCCCAGCGCGGCGTCGTCCTCGACGGACGCCTTCTTCATCGCGCATCCGCTCAACGAGCCTAGTTCTTCGGGACGTTCGGCGGAGCGGCCTATCGCGTCGGTCATGCCGGCGATGGTCTTGTCCCGCTGGTTCCGGAGCTCACCGAGGAGGGCGTCCCCCTGCGCCTCGCCCGCGGCGAGCCGCCGGTAGGCGTCGGCCACCTGGTCGTCCAGCTCGGCCAGGCTCTTGTCGACCTCGGCCTTGGCCTGCTCGGGCACGGCGGTGAGCCGCTCTCCCACGTCGGGACAGTCGATGGTGGCCGTCAGCTGCGCCGTACGCTCGCCCTCGCCGTCCTGGCCCGCGGAGGCGTTGCCGGCGACGATGGCGACCCCGCCACCGCCCAGCACGAGCGCGGCGATCACGGCCAGGAGCTTGTTCGACAACCGGGGGCGTTTGTGGCCCTTTTGACTCATGCGATCACTTCACTTCGTCGGTCGGACATTGTCGGAGAGCCCGTCGAAGTCGACCAGCCCGGTGTCTTCGAGGACCGTGATGTGGTCCAGAACCGTGGCGTTGGCGGACGTGGCGAGGGCTCTGATCATGGAGTTGCGGGTCTGCGCCCGTATCCCGGCCAGCAGGGCGAACACCTTTCCGTGCGCCCTTCGCAGCAGCTGGACGAACAGCCGTTCGTAATCGTCTCCTCGGGCGCCGGTCAGCTGGCCCAGCCAGTCCTGCTGCTGCGCGGAGGGCTGGTTGGGCAGGTCGACGCCGAGGGCCTGACCGACCTGGATGACCTGCCGGTCCAGGTCGGCGTGGCCCTCGACGAGGTGCTCCCCGGCGGTACGCACCGAGGCGCGCGTCCCGCGCTGCTGGGCCTGCCGCCCCGCGGGCAGTTCCCACAGCCCGGCGAGCCGTACCTTCCGTACGAAGTCCCGGTCCGCCGGGGTCAGCGGCCCGTACGCCGTGCTCATCGTGCCGCGGCCGTCGTCCTCCCCCGCCGGACCCGCGGCCGCGGCCGAGGCCCGGCCGCCGAAACTCTCCACGGGTATCAGCAGCGCGATCAAGGTGAGGGCGAGAGCGGTGATGACGACGCCGCTTCCGATCGTGTACCTGGTGGCCACCGACAAGCTGCTGATGGACCTCCGCCGCAAATGCAGCACTGTGCCTCCTCGCTCCAGGGGCCGGGAGAGTGGCGGGGCAGGAGGGTCCGCACGTGCCGTGCGGTGCACACCCGCATTCCCGGGGTGTCACGGGACGCTAGTGCCCGGCGTGGGGCCCATGCGGGAGGACATCACCATCGGATAAACGTCCTGACGAGCCCCCGAAAGGCTGATATCTTGCCGCGCCCGCCAGGAGCTCCTGAGCTCAGGAGCTCAGGAGCTCAGAAGCTGAGCTGGTGCGACTAGACCGGATGCCCGTCGGCGTCCGTGTGGTCCTTCTGGGTGGTGAACTTGTTCAGGAACACGTCGTAGCGGCCGTCGGGGCGGCGGGTCAGGGTCGCGCCGTCCTGCCAGATGCCGTTCTCGGGCCACCACTGGCTGCCGAACGGGTCACCCTGGTTCTGGTGGATGTTGTGCATGCCCAGACCGGCCTCGAACGGTTCGCCGAAGACCAGGATCGGCCGTCCGACGACTAGAATCGGCTCAAGGGCTCGGGCGGCGTCCAGATTGGACCCCGACGTCCAGGGCCGGGACGGCCTCGCCAACCGGTCGAGGAGCTCCCGCAGCCGGTGGGGCAGCCACGCGGGCCAGGCCGGGCCGCGGCTGCGCAGTGCCGGATGACGGATGTAGTCGAGGGCCCCGGACGCCGCCTCATGGGCGAGTTCGTGGTACCCGGGTGCCAGAGCCGCCACCGGGCCGAGCGCCGAGGCGTCCAGGGTGAAGGCCTTCCACTGCACACCGGTGTCCGAGGCGTGGCTGTCCACGTCGATGGCGCACTTGTACCGCCCGTCCGGAGCGTCGACCCGGAGGTTGACGTGGAACCATGCGCCTGCCGTGTCAGGAGTGTCGCGGAAGTGCTTGTGCAGGGTTCCGGCCAGAACGCCGTAGTGGTCCAAGGGCATGTTCCCGAGTGAATCACCGGTCGGGGCGGCCGGCCATCAGAGCGCGGCCATGCGCATCCGCCCGGCGGTGCCTACCGTCGATCGCGTGCGGTTCCCCCCGGGCCGTGTGAAACGTCGAGGCAGAGGTCGGTCCTTCATGAGTCTCAGCATCCGCAACCAGTTCGCGGGCACCGTCACCGCCGTCACCGTCGGCGAGGCCATGGCGACGGTCAAGGTCCGCTTGGAGGGGGGCCAGGACATCACCGCGGCCATCACCGCCGACGCCGTCAAGGACCTCGGCATCACCAGGGGCTCCGCGGTCACGGCGCTGGTCAAGGCCACCGAGGTGGCCGTCGCCACCGGCCCCGTCGAGAACATCTCCATCCGCAACCAGCTCACCGGCACGGTGACCGACATCGCCACGGGCCCGGCCATGGCCGCCGTGAAGGTGGACGTTGACGGTGGCGGCGGCCTGACCGCGGCCGTCACCGCCGACGCGGTCGAGGCGCTGGGGCTGGCCGCCGGCTCGTCCGTCGTGGCGCTGATCAAGTCGACCGAGATCTCCCTCGCCACCGCCTGACGAGAAGGTCCGCCCCTGCGGTGGGAGAATCGGCAGGGGCGGAGGGGGCCGCTCGGTAGGAGTGCGCATGACCCGTGGTGTACCTCGCCGCGTGGCGCATACGGCGGTCGTGGTCGGCGCGAGCATGGCCGGACTGTGCGCGGCGCGCGTTCTGGCGGACCGTTTCGACCAGGTCGTCGTGCTCGACCGCGACGTCCTGCCGGACGAGGCCCGATGGCGCGCGCAGGTGCCGCAGGGCCGCCAGCCCCACCTCCTGCTGTACGCGGGCGCGCAGCTCCTGGAGGGCTGGTTCCCCGGCATCGTCAAGGAGCTGTACGACGGCGGAGCGATCGAGTTCGACATCTGCCGCGACTTCTACTGGCACCAGAGCGGTGGTGCCCTGACCCGCCCGGAATCCGGTCTCCGCGGCCCGGCGATGTCGCGCCCCTTCCTCGAGGCGGCGGTACGAGGGCGCCTGGCCCGCCTGCCCCACGTCACCCTGCGCGATCGGACCCCGGTGGAAGGGCTGGTCACCGACCCCACGGGGACGCGGATCGCCGGTGTCCGTCCGGCCGGGCACGCGGCGCTCCCGTGCGATCTGGTCGTCGATGCGACGGGGCGCCCGGCACGGAGCCTCGGCTGGCTCAAGGAACTCGGGTACGGGCCGCCGCCCCTGTCGGTGGTCACCGTTGACACGCACTACTCGAGCCGGATCCACCGGCGCGACGAGGCGACCGCACGGGACTGGAAGGCGGCAGCGGTGATCGGGGACCCCGCCACCCGGCGGCTCGCGATGGCCCTGCCGCTGGAGCACGGCCGATGGATCATCGCGCTCGTGGGCATCAACGGCGAGGTGCCGCCGACCGACGACGAGGGGCGGCTGGCCTTCGCCCGTAGCCTCGACTCGCCCGTAGTCGCGGACCTCATGGCCGCCTCGGAACCGCTCACCGAACCGGTGTCCCACCGCTTCCCGTCGAACCAGCGCCGTCACCTGGAGCGGCTGCGCCGATTCCCGCTGGGCTGGGTGATGCTCGGTGACGCGGTCGCCAGCTTCAACCCCGTCTACGGACAGGGCATGACGTCCGCGGCCCAGCAGGCGGCGGCGCTCGGTGAATGCCTCGACCACACGGGTGCGCTCGGCCACGCCTTCGCCCGCCGCTGCTTCGGCGCCGTCGCCCGCACGGTCGACGCCCCGTGGTCCATCACCGTCGGCGGAGACTTCGCGTACGCGGGCACCAGGGGCAAGAAGCCGACGGGAACCGACCTGCTCAACCGGTACATGGACCGCGTCATCCGCGCCGCCCAGCACGACGAGGACGTCAACATCCGCTTCAGTGAGGTCGCGGGTCTGGTCCGCCGCCCCGAGTGGCTCCTCACTCCGCCCTTCCTCCTACGGGTGCTCCGCTCCGCACGGTGACCGCGCGGGCGGACCGACGCGCTGGTGTGGTTCAGTGGGCGGCCGGGGCCATGTCGTAGGTGACCCACATGGTCCGCGAGGCCACCTGGTCGTACTTCGACCTCGCCCGGTGGTTGTCGTCGGCGGTGATCCAGCGGACCACGCTCCAGCCGCGCTCGGCCGCGAGCTCGCGCAGCGCGCCGAGCAGCAGGTCGGCGGCGCCCGAGCCGCGGTGCTCCGGCGCCACGAACAGGTCGTCGAGGAAGCAGCCGACCGTCGCGGAGAGCGGCCGGGCGAAGGGGCGGTAGTGGGCCAGGCCGAGGAGCCGGCCGTGGGCGTCTTCGGCGACCAGGGCGCTCACCTCGTGGCCGGGGTCGGTCACCCACGACCACACCGTGGCGGCCGCCTCCTCGGTCTGCTCGACCCCGTAGAAGTCGGCGTAGCCGCGGTAGAGCGCGCGCCACTGTGCGAAGTCCTCGGCCTGCGCGGCACGCACGTTGATGTCGGACATACGGCTGAACTCCCGTGATCGAAAGGATGCAAAGGATGCAAAGGATGCAGGGAATCGATCATCCGGGAGTCCGGCGGGGGCGGTAGGTGCCGCGGTGTCCAAACCCGCCCTGCCGCAGCGCCGCCGTGGAGGGTGGCCCGGGACCGCCGCCGGTGCACGTACCGTGACGGCCCCTGCGTTCAGGTCCGCGGCTCGCTGATGTTGACCATCCAGGTGATGCCGAAGCGGTCCGTGCACATGCCGAAGACGTCGCCCCACATCTGCTTCTCCAGCGGGACCGCGACCGTGCCGCCGCCGGAGAGCTTGTCCCAGTAGCCGCGCAGCTCGTCGGCGTCCTCGCCGCTCACGCTCACCGAGATGTTGTTCCCGGGCTTGTACTCCGCCCTCGGCGGGTTGTCGGCCCCCATGAGCGTGAAGCCGCCGGTGGTCTCGAGCATGCTGTGCATGATCTTGTCAGAGGCCTCTCCGGCCTCCTTCTGGCCGAAGTCACCGTAGGTGTTCAACCTCAGGGTGCCGCCGAAGACCTCCTTGTAGAACTCCATGGCCTGCCGGGCGTCACCGTCGAAGCTGATGTACGGGTTGAGACGGGAAGTCACGATATCTCCCTTTCATGATGGTGTGTCATTTTTTGCCAGACTAGGCGATGTGCGGCAGGGCGACCGGAGCGACACTGGTGGGGCGTCAGCGGGACCCGGCGCTGCTGCGCCGTGCGCTCGCCGCCGCGGGCGGCGGGGCGGGATCGGCAAGACCGCGTTCACGCGGGCCGGCCTGGCAGGCGGCCGGCTCGGGTGCCCGCCCGCACCCCCGTGGCAGGGGTCAACTCGCGTGGGGCGTGGCGAACCGGCTGCCCGGAAACCGGCCGGGCCGGCTCCTCGGTACCGGCGGGTTCGCCGAGCAGGGCCGGGCCGCCCCGTAGAACGCCGCGTACGGCAGCAGGGCCCGTCACGAACAGGGCCGACGGGACCGCACGCGGCGGTCAGCCGCGGGCCGGGGGAGGGGCTCCCTGCCACTCGCGACCGTCCGGCCGTCCCGTCAGGAGAAGCGCCAGCGCGTCTGGCTGTACCCGCCCTTGCCGAAGCCGAAGGCCGTGCGCGGGGGTACCGCGAAGACCAGGGCCTCGCCCGCCCCGGGATTGACGAAGACGCCGTCGCCCACGTCGAAGTGCCATTCGGGCCCGTACTTCGCCTCCCACGCGGCGGCGAGGTCGCGCAGCCGGTCGGAGTCGGTCACGCGGGCCGCTTCGCCCTCGACGACGAGGTCGAAGCCCTCGTGCAGGGTGTTGCGGCCGGTGGTGAGGGCGACGTGCGGGTTGCCGCGGAGGTTCTTGGCCTTGCGCTCCTCCGGGCCGGTGCAGAAGTGGAACGCGCCGTCCGCCCAGACGCCGATCAGCGGGGTGACGTGCGGCCGCGCGTCCGGGCGTACGGTCGTCAGCCAGTACAGCTCCGCCTCGGCCAGCCGGGTGACGGCCTTCGACCACGGCACGGCGGTCGCCTGCTCGTCGCTGTAGCGCTCGTCCAGCTCGGCGAGGGGTTCCTTGTCGGGCACGGGGGCTCTCCTCAAGACGACGTCACCCACCAGCCTGTGCCCCGATGCCCGGCCCGGCCACTCCGGTGGGCTGACAAGGGGGAGCGGCCCGTGTCACCGCGCGGTGCGAGACGTCTCTACGTCCTTGTCATGCCTAGGTAATGTGCGGCAAATCTTGCAGCAGCTTCCAGCAAGGCCTGTCTCAACTCTTCGTGGCGCCCGAGGAGTACGGCTGAGCACGCCCGAGCACGCCCGAGCACGCCCGAGTACGCCCCCACACGGCCGCGCCCCGCGGCCTCATTCGTGGAGCCTCGTGTGAAACGTGTCCCGCGCCCGAAAGGGCATGGCCCTCTGACCCTGGTACTCGCCCTGCTCACCGGACTTCTGGTGACCCTGCTTCCCGCCCTCCCGGCGAGCACCGCCCGCGCCGCCACGTCCAACACGGCCACCGTCTACTACTCGACCGCCACCACCGAGTACGGCCTGCCCGTCCACGAGGCGCTGATCGTCACCGGCGACTACAGCCGCGCCAGCGGCGAGGAGGCGGCGCGCCTGCTCCTGGAACGCTCCCCGGACCTCGACGCCGTCTTCGTGGCCTCGGACCTGATGGCCCAGGGTGTCCTCGACACCCTGGCCCGGGCGGGCCGCCGCGTTCCCGAGGACATCGCCGTGGGAGGCTTCGACGACTCCCCGGCGGCGCTCTCCTCGCGGCCCGCGCTCACGACGATCCGTCAGCCCTGGGACCGGATCAGCACCGAGATGGTGCGGATGCTCCTCGCCCGCATAGCGGGGGAGGAACCGGCCGCGGTCATCCTGCCCACGGAACTCGTCCGCCGCGAATCCGCGTAGCCCCAAGGGTCACGCGTCGCCCGGAGCGTGCAGCTCGCCCGTCCGCGCCACCCGCGCGTACCAGTGCGCGCTCGACTTGGGCGTGCGCTCAAGGGTGTCGTAGTCGACGTGCACCGCGCCGAACCGCTTGGCGTAGCCGTACGCCCACTCGAAGTTGTCGAGCAGCGACCAGAGGAAGTAGCCGCGCACGTCCACGCCGGCGGCGATCGCCCGGTGCACGGCGTCCAGGTGCGCGTGGACGTAGGCGGCGCGTTCCGGGTCGTGGACCGTGCCGTCCGGGCCGATCCGGTCCTCGTACGCCGCGCCGTTCTCGCTGATGACCAGCGGCAGGCCGGGATACCGGGCGGCGAGCCGGGTCAGCAGGTCGTACAGCGCGCTCGGGTCGACCGGCCAGCCCATCGCCGTGCGGGCGCCCGGCGCCCGGTGGAAGGCGACGTCGTCCGCGCCGGGCCAGGGCGAGTGCGCGCTGTCGCCGTGGCCGTCGTCCTGCGGCTTCCGCGCGCCCTTCGCGACGTGCGAGACGACCGTCGGGGTGTAGTAGTTGACGGCCAGCAGGTCCAGGGGCTGGTGGACGGTGGCGCTGTCGCCGTCCCGGACGAAGGACCAGTCGGTCAGGTGCGCGGTGTCCGCGAACAGGTCCCCGGGGTAGGCGCCCTCCAGCATCGGGCCGAGCCAGACCCGGTTGCCGACGGCGTCGATGCGGCGGGCCGCTTCCCGGTCCTCGGGCGAAGGCGTCAACGGGCGCACCTCGTGGAGGTTGAGGGACACCGCGAGCTGACCGTCCGCGGGCAGCGCGGCCCGCAGGGCCTGGACGGCGAGGCCGTGACCGAGGTTGAGGTGATGGGCGGCGCGCAGGGCGGCGACCGGGTCGGTGCGGCCCGGGGCATGGACCCCGGAGCCGTAGCCGAGGAACGCACTGCACCAGGGCTCGTTGAGCGTGATCCAGCGCTTCACCCGGTCTCCCAGGGCGTCCGCGACGAGTCCCGCGTACTCGGCGAACCGCTCGGCGGTCGAGCGCTCCGGCCAGCCACCCGCGTCCTCCAGTTCCTGGGGCAGGTCCCAGTGGTAGAGGGTGAGGGCGGGCTCGATGCCGGCGGCGAGCAGCTCGTCGACGAGCCGGCGGTAGAAGTCCAGGCCCTGCTGGACGGCAGGGCCCCGGCCGGTCGGCTGGACCCGGGACCAGGACACGGAGAACCGGTAGGCGCCCAGGCCCAGTTCGGACATCAGCCGGACGTCGTCGCGGAACCGGTGGTAGTGGTCCACCGCCACGTCACCGGTGTGGCCCTCGAAGACCTTGCCCGGGGTGTGCGAGAAGGTGTCCCAGATGGACGGCGTCCGGCCGCCCTCACGGGCGGCGCCCTCGATCTGGTACGCGGCCGTGGCCGTGCCCCACAGGAAACCGGAGGGGAAGGAACGGACGGCGGTGAGCGGCCGGGTCTCGGACGCGGTCATAGAAGAGGGCTCCCAACGCGAGTACGGATGGTGCGGGGTGCGGGGTGCGGGGTGCGGTGTGCGGACAGGGGGACGAGCCGGTCAGTTCTTGACGGCGCCGGCGGTGATGCCGCCCACGATGTGCTTGCCGAGCACGGCGAAGACCAGCAGCAGCGGCAGCGTGGATAGGAGGGCGCCGGTCAGCACGACGGCCTGGTCGACGGTGTGATTGCCCGCGCCGAGGCCGGCCAGGGCGACCTGGAGGGTCGGGTTCCCGTCGGGGGTCAGCGCGATGAACGGCCAGAAGAAGTCGTTCCAGGCCTGGACGAAGACGAGCATCCCGAGGACCGCCATCGCCGGCCGGGCCACCGGGAACACCACGTGCCAGATGATGCGCAGACTGTGCGCGCCATCCATCCGGGCCGCCTCCACCAACTCCACCGGCAGCGCCTCGATGAGGAACTGGCGCATGAAGAACACGCCGAAGGCCGCGACCAGCGAGGGCAGGACGACCGACTGGAGCTGGTCGACCCAGCCGAGCCCGGTGATGATCTGGTAGAGCGGGATCACGCTGAGCTGCGGCGGGATCGTCATGGTCGCCACCACCAGAGCCAGCAGGGCGCCCCGGCCCCTGAAGGGCAGCTTGGCGAAGGCGAAGCCGGCCAGGGTGGAGAACAGCACGGTGGACAGGGCCACGAGCCCGGCCACGACCGTGGTGTTGACCAGCGCCTCACCCATGTCGACCTGGTTCCACGCGAAGGAGAGGTTGTCGAAGAGCCGGGGCCCGGGCAGCAGCGGGGCCGGGGCCTCGACCACGCGCTCGCCCGAGTGGGAGGCGGCGACGAGGTTCCAGTAGAGCGGGAAGAGGGAGACCAGCGCGGCCAGGCCCAGCAGGACGTAGGTGAGCGGTCCCGCGTGGTGCTGACGGCCTGCCGACGGGCGCAGCCGCCGCGCGCCCGACGGCGCCGTAGGGGTGGTCGTGTCGAGTGTGCGGGCCATGAGGTCAGCTCCCCGGCTTCTGGCGCTGGCGGTACGTGCGGTACGTGCGGTACGTGCGGTACGTGCGGTGCCTGTGGTGCTTGCGCTTCGCGCGGTTCGCGCGGGAGATCGTCGTATGGACGGCGCCGATGAGCAGGAGGAGCAGCAGCATGACCCAGGCGATGGCGGAGGCCTGGCCCAGCGCGCCGGTGACCCAGCCCTTCTCGTACATGAGCAGGCTCAGCGTCTGGAACTGGTTGCCGCTGCCACCGCTGATGCCGACGCTGCCGCCGAAGAGCATCGGCTCGCCGAAGAGCTGGGTGGCACCGATGGTGGAGACGATGATCGTGAAGAGGATCGTCGGCCGGATGGAGGGGATGGTGACGCTGAGGAACTGGCGCCAGCGCGATGCCCCGTCCAGCGCCGCGGCCTCGTAGAGGTCCCGCGGTACGGCCTGCATCGCGGCCAGGTAGATGAGCGCGTTGTAGCCCGTCCAGCGCCACGTCACGATCGTCGAAATGGCGATCTGCGCGGGCCACTTGGAGGACTCCCAGGCGACCGGCTCGAAGCCGGTCCAGCCCAGGGCCGTGTTGATCAGCCCGTAGTCGGTGTTGAACAGCTGGGCGAAGACGAGGGTCGCCGCCGCGATCGAGGTGGCGTACGGGGCGAGGACCGCGACCCGGAAGAACCCCCGGCCGCGGAGTTTGTAGTTGAGCAGATGCGCCAGGCCGAGGGCCATCATCAGCTGGGGAACGGTGGAGATCACACCGATGGTGAAGGTGTTGGCGAGGGCGTTCCAGAAGAACTCGCTGGTCGCCAGGGAGCCGTAGTTCTCCAGCCCCTTCCACCGCGCGCTGCCGCCGAGCTCGACCCGGTGGAGCGAGAGCCAGCCCGTGTAGATCAGCGGGAAGAGGCCGAAGGCCGCGAAGGTGAGGAAGAAGGGAGCGATGAAGAGGTACGGGACCGCCTTCAGGTCCAGGCGGTAGAGCGTGCTGCGCCGGCCGCCGCCGGGGCGGCCGGAAGGGTGCTTGCCGGCGCTGGGGGTGGAGGGCGGTGCGGTGGACGGCGGGGGGCCGCCACTCGTCGCCCGTACGGAGGTGGCCACGGGGGCGTCCTTCCAGGTCGAAGCATGCGGTGGTGCGGACGGCTGACGGCTGACGGCTGACGGCTGACGGCTGACGGCGGACGGCGAACGGCGAACGGCGCGCGGCCCGCCGCCCGCAGGCGGCGACGGACCGCGCGCGACTCCCCCTACTGGTCGATCTTGTCGTCGACCAGCTTCTTGACGTTCTCCCAGGCCTTCGCCGGGTCGGTGCCGCGCTGCTCGATGTCGAGGATGCCGTTGTCGGTGAGGAAGGTCTTCACCTGGCCGTCCCAGCGGCTGATCGGGGCGGGCGTGATGCCGGCCGCGGCCTCGGAGTAGATCCTGCCGACCGGGGTGTCACCGAAGAACGGCAGCTTGGCGTCCTGGACCGCCGGGGAGCCGAGCGTGTCCTTGGAGGAAGGGATGTTGCCGTTCACGCCGAAGACCTTGGCGTGCTGCGCCGGCGCCGTCAGCCAGGCCGCGAGCTCGGCCGCCTCCTTGGCGTGCTTGCCGGACTTCGGCACGGCGAGGAACGCGCCGCCCCAGTTCCCGGCCACGGGCGGAGCGGTGATGTCCCACTTCCCCTGGTTCTCGGCGCCCGCCTGGTCCTTGATGATGCCCGTCATCCAGCTCGGGCAGGCGACCGTGGCGAACGCCGAATTCTTGAAGGCCGCGTTCCAGGTGCCCTTCTCGTCGAACTGGCGCAGCTTCGCGGTCAGTTCACCCTTCACTGCCGCCACGGCGGTGTCCCACGCCTTCTTCACACCGGGGCTGTTCTCGTAGTCCAGCGTCCCTGTGGCGTCGGCGTACTGCACCGGCTCGCTGGAGACCACGGCATTGAACAGACCGCTCGCGGAGTCGTGGAAGGCGGCCCCGGCCGGGGCGTTCTTCTTGTACGTCTCGCCGGCCTCTATGAACTTCGCCCAGTCGCCCGCCCACAGCTTGGCGACTTCGGCGCGGTCGGTCGGCAGCTTGGCCGCGGCGAACAGGTCCCTGTTGTAGCAGATGGCCATCGGGCCGATGTCCGTCCCGAGGCCGATGACCTTCCCGTCGGCGGTGGTGGCCTGCTTGACCTTCCAGTCGAGGAACGCGCCGAGGTCCGCACCGCCCGTCTTGCCGAGGTCGACCCACTTGCCCGCCATGGCCGGGCCGGTCGCCTCCGCGATGTAGCCCACCTCCAGGGCCTGGATGTCCGCGAGGCCGCTGTCGCGGGAGAGGCGCAGCTTGAGCGTGTCCCAGTACTTCTGCCCATCGGCGACGTTCGACTCTTCGATCTTGATGTTGGGGTGGGCCTTCTCGTACTCGGCGTAGAGCTTGGCCCCGGTCGTGTTGTCGTAGCCGAAGGAACCGAAGGTTCCGATCCGCAGCGTGATCTTCTCGTCGCCGGCCGCGCCGCCGTCGCCGTCACCGTCGCCGCCGCAGCCGGTGAGCAAGGCCGTACCCGTCGCGACGACGGCGACTGCGGCGATCGCGGTGCGGCGTCCGCGTCTGCTGCTGGAAGTGCGCATTCCACTCTCCTCGTCCCAAGGCGATGTGGGAGCGCTCCCACGTCGTTGCCGGAAGGTTGCTGCCTGGCGGGTGCGAGTGTCAAGAGATGAACGCGGATTCATTACGGGACGGTGTGCGGCCGACATTCGGCCCGGCTTGGCGCGAAGTCCGGTCAGCTTCTGAATGCGACCATGGCGGTCGAGGGCTGGTCGGAGGTAGTGTGGGAGCGCTCCCATTCCCCGGATCGGCGTAACGTGGTCCGCTGGGACGGGGAGCGGGTCACCTGTCCACCGATCAGCCGCGGCGGACTGGCGCGGAGCGGATGTCGCACGAGGGGAGTTCGAGAGTCGTGAGCGGACGGCAGAACGGCAGGCCCACCCTGGAAGAGGTGGCGGCCCTGGCCGGCGTCGGCCGGGGCACGGTCTCCCGGGTGATCAACGGCTCGCCGCGGGTGAGTGAGCAGGCCAGGGACGCCGTCGCCCGCGCTGTCGCCGAGCTCGGCTACGTACCCAACCAGGCGGCCAGAGCGCTGGCCGGCAGCCGGACCGACGCGGTCGCTCTCGTCATCCCGGAGACCGAGGCCCGGCTGTTCGCGGAGCCGTACTTCCTGGACCTCATCCGCGGGGTGAGCGCCGAGCTCGCCGAAGCGGACAAGCAGTTGCTGCTCACCCTGGTCCGGACCGAGCGGGAGCGCCAGCGGTTCGAGCAGTACCTGGCGACCCAGCGGGTCGACGGCGTACTGCTGGCGTCCGTCCACGGAGACGACCCGCTGCCCGACCGGATACGGGAACTGGGCCTGCCGGTCGTCATGAACGGGCGGCGCTCGGAGGCCGAACCCGTCGCCTACGTGGACTCCGACAACATCGGCGCGGGACGGGCCGCAGTCGCCCACCTCGTGGGGCGCGGCCGGGGCCGGATCGCGACCATCAGCGGGCCGCTCGACATGTACGTGGCCCGCGCGCGCCTGGGCGGCTACCGCGCGGGCCTCGCCGAGGCCGGGCTCGAGCCCGACGAGTCGCTCGTGGCGACCGGCGACTTCACCGAGGACGGCGGCAGACTGGCGATGCGTGAGCTGCTGGAGCGTAGCCCCGGCCTGGACGCGGTCTTCGCCGCCTCCGACGTGATGGCGGCCGGCGCGCGCGGTGTGTTGCGCGAGGCCGGGCGACGGGTCCCCGAGGACGTCGCCCTCGTCGGCGTCGACGACTCGGCGGTGGCCCGTCTGATGGATCCGCCCCTGACGAGCGTGCGCCAGCCGATCGAGGAGATGGGCCGCACGATGACCCGTCTGCTGCTCCAGAAGATCGCGGACACGTCCGGGGCCGGTTCCGCGGGGGAGCAGGAGACGCGCCGGGTCCTTCCGACGGAGCTGATCGTGCGGGAGTCCTCCTGAGGGGCGTCGCGGCCGGGAGCCGTACGGGCCCGGAGGGCTCCGTACGGCTCCCGGCGCATTGGTCCTGGGCCAGGTCCGTCAGGACGACATGATGAAGCGCAGGGCGAGGCCGGAGGCCGTCGTCCAGTAGGTGACGCGGGCACCGTCGTCGAACGGCACCCGGCCGGGCAGGTCGACGTTGATCGGCTTGCTCACCTTGCTGCCGAGGTCCGGGCCCTGGAGGGTGAGGGGGATGGTGTTCGTGTCGTACGTGTCCATGCGGCCGCCGCTGGTGAGCAGAGCCGCGTACGCCTTCTCACCCGGTGCGAGGGTGGCGGGCGCGTCCTGGCTGTCCTTGATCACGGCGATCGGGGACCTGGCATCGGCGAACTTCAGGTAGGGGTAGTGGTAGACGTTGCACCTCTTGTTCCCGGTGTTGGTGACGGTGAGGAGGAGGTGCCTGACGGCCTTGCCCTCCTCGTCCTCCTTCGTGGCGGAGAACGCGAGGTCGCCTTCGGCGCACGCCGCAAGGGCGGCGCTGCCGCCGGTACTTGTCCCGCCGCCGGTGTTGGCCGAACCGCCGCCCGGCTTCGCCGAAGCGGTGGCACCCGCCTTCGGCGAGCTCGTCGCGCTCGGCCGGTCCGAGGGCTTGGAGTCGTCCGATCCATCGGCCCCGCTCGGCCCGCATGCTGTGGACGTGAGCAGCAGCGCGCCGAGAGCGGCCACGACGGCCGCCTTCCCGATTACCTTGTTTCCCCTGGTCAACAGAGCCCCCTATGTGGTGTGCTGCGATGTACACGACCTGTACGCATGCCAGCAGTCACCAGGTTGCATGCGGAACGAAAAAAGTTCTGGGACCGATGGGGGCGGCATGACGGAGGACGAGTTCGACGCGTTCTACGCGTCGGCGTTCCCGCGGGTCGTCGGCCAGGTGTACTCCTTCACCGGTGACCACGGCCAGGCCCAGGACGTTGTCCAGGAGGCCTTCGTACGTGCCTGGGACCGGCGGCGTGACTTCCTCGCCACCGAGTCCCCGGAAGCCTGGATCCGCACCGTCGCGATGCGTCTCGCGGTCAGTCACTGGCGGCGGGCACGGCGGTGGCTGGAACTGGTACGCCGCACCCCGCTGCCCGGTCACGCCCCGGGGCCCGACCCGGATCACGTCGCCCTTGTCGCGGCGCTGCGACAGCTCCCGGAGCCCCAGCGCCTGGCGATCGTGCTGCACCACCTGTGTGACCTCAGCGTGGAGCAGGTAGCCTCCGAGACCGGCGCTCCGGCCGGTACGGTCAAGGCCCGCCTTTCGCGCGGCCGGGCAGCCCTCGCCAAGCTGCTGCCGGCGAGCGAGGTCGGCGTAGCGGCCGAGAGTGGCGAGAGTGGCGAGAGTGGCGAGAAGGAGGATGACCGTGGCCGATGACCTCTCCTCCGCCCTGCGCGAGCTGGCCGACAGCGCCGGCAGGCCCGCCCCCACGACGGGCGCGGAGGTCCGCCGCCGGGCCGCCTCCCGTCGGCGCCGCCGACACGCCGCCCTCGCGGGCGGCACCGCCGTGGTGGCGACAGCCCTCGTGTTCGGCCTGGCCACGGCCCTCGGCGGCCCGGAGTCCCATCGGCGCCCGGCCCCGCCTGCGGCCTCCTCCACAGCTCCCTCCCCCACAGCGCCGTCCCCCACTGCGCCCACCGCCCTTGCGGCGTGCGCCGAAGGCGACCTCGCGTTCTCCGCCACGAAGGAGGACGAGGAGGGCAAGGCCGTCAGGCACCTCCTCCTCACCGTCACCAACACCGGGAACAAGAGGTGCAACGTCTACCACTACCCCTACCTGAAGTTCGCCGATGCCAGGTCCCCGATCGCCGTGATCAAGGACAGCCAGGACGCGCCCGCCACCCTCGCACCGGGTGAGAAGGCGTACGCGGCTCTGCTCACCAGCGGCGGCCGCATGGACACGTACGACACGAACACCATCCCCCTCACCCTCCAGGGCCCCGACCTCGGCAGCAAGGTGAGCAAGCCGATCAACGTCGACCTGCCCGGCCGGGTGCCGTTCGACGACGGAGCCCGCGTCACCTACTGGACGACGGCCTCCGGCCTCGCCCTGCGCTTCATCATGTCGTCCTGACGGACCGTGTACTCCTGCAGGGCGGGTAGGGGCCGGCCGGGGCGGCGGTCAGTTCATCGTCGAGCCGATCGTCGTCGAACCGGTCGTCAGGAACGTCGTCGCCGGGAGCGAACCGTCGGACTTCCTGGCGCCGTACGCACTGGTGGCGTTCGTGCTGAGGAAGGGCGGGGTCGCGATCCCCGAGTCCCAGTTGTTGGCCGCCGAGACGACCGAGGAGCCCCGCTTGGCGAGCCCCGAGCCGTTGCTCACGGCCAGGTTCCGGGCCAGCCGGGCCGCCCCGGTGGCGAAGTAGTAGCCCCACTTCCCGTTGGCGTAGGCGGTCGTACGGTTGATGACGATGGCGCCCTTGTTGCTGTTCTCGGTGAATCCGTTGCCCGCGTTGTCCCAGGCCGCCGAGTTGTTGACGACATGGGCGACGACCTCGCCGTCGCCACCCAGCTTGTAGCCGTTGCCGTCTCCCGCGAAGGCGGAGTCCGACCAGCGGTTCTTGCCGTTTCCGAACGCCCAGGTGTGTTCGATCGTCACGGGGCTGGACCAGGACCACAGGTCGATGCCGTCGTCGGAGTTGTTGAAGAGCCGTGCCCCGGTGATCAGGTTGCCGGTGCCCGAACCGAACTTGACGGCGATTCCGTCGGCGTTCTCACCGTGGTTGGCCGCATCGTAATGGCCGTACGAGTCGAGGTTCCTGACGGTGTTGTTGTTCGTGCCGTCGCCGGTGAGGGTGAAGCCGGAGTCGCCGCCGTTGATCGTCCTGATGCCGGACCACTCGGTTCCGGTGCAGGAGGTGCAGACGACGGCGCTGTCGGGGGAGTTCTGGAACGTGATGCCGGAGACGGTCCAGTAGTCGGCGGTCAGTTTGAAGATCCAGGACCCGGCCGGCAGGTTCGAACCGTCTATCTTCACCGTCTCGGAGCCGTAGGGCTGGAGCCGGATGCGGCTGCTCGCGGTGCCGTTGGCGGTGGACTGAAGGGTGGCGGTCGGGTAGTAGGTGCCGCCGCGGACCTGGATGATCGTACCGGGTGTGGCGTTCTTGACCGCGGCCGCCAGGTCGGTCGAGGTGGCGACGACGACGGTCGCGGCATGGGCGGGGGAGGCCACCGCGCCGAGGCCGGCGGTGGTGGCGAGGAGGGACAGGGTGACGAGGGCGCTGCGCGAAGGTGCGTTGCGAGACATGACGTGCGGGTCCTCTCGTGGGGTCAGGGACGGGCGGGCCGTGGACGCCAGTCGGCGAGGTAGCGATCCCGAGTGGCCGACTCGGCGTCCGCGGCGGTGAGTTGAGGCCGGTTCTGCGGGATGTCGGTCTTCGCGCCCGGACCGGTGTTGCGGTACTCCGCGAAGCGCTGGGCCTGCCACGGATGGGCGTCCCGCATGTTCGCGTAGGGCGCGGTGGCGTCGATGCCCGGGCCCAGCACGCTGTCGCGCACGACGAGGGACGGCCAGGCGGTCGGGTCCGAGCCGGGAACCCAGGGCCGGGCCAGCTTGTAGAAGCCGTCCGGTGCCTCGCTGGTCACCCGGCAGCGGACGGCCAGGAGGCCGTACGGGTTCACGCGGGAGGTGGAGGGGGCGAAGACGAAGCCGTACGGGGCGCCCGCCAGATCGGTGCGGAGCAGGGTACGGAAGTGGCAGTGTTCGAACACCGCGCGGGCCCTGCCGAAGACGAAGTCGACGTCGCCTTCGACGTAACAGTGCGCGAAGTACTGGCGGGCGACGGTGGTCAAGGCCATCGAGTCGGTGTAGAGGGTGTCCTGATGCCCGAGGAACCGGCAGTGGAAGAAGGCGGACCGGTCGCCCTGGACCTTGATCGCGACTGCCTGCGTGCCGGGATTCCCGGGAAGGTCGGTGCGCAGGAAGTCGTTCGCGAAGGTGATCCACTGCGCGGTGAATCCGTCTGCCTGGACGGTGGTGGTCGCCGAACCGGTCGTGCCGTACGTGCCGCCGTCGGGCCGGGCCGTGCCGGCCGCGTTGTCGTACACGACGACGACGTCACGCGGGTCCTCGTTCGCGCCGATCCAGGTCATGGCGGTGCGGGCCGGGCCGACGGCGACGGTCTCCCGGTACGTGCCCGGCGCGAGGACCAGCGTCCAGCCGGGGCCGGCCGCCGCGTTCACCGCGGCCTGGACGGTGGTGTGGTCGCCGAGGCCGCCCGGGTGGACGTACAGGGTGCGCTCGGTGAGCCGGGCGGCGGGCGAACCGAACCGGCCGAACGGGCCGGCCCCGGTGGTCCCGGCGGTCCCGGTGGTTCCGGTGGCCCCGGTGGCCCCGGTGGTGCCGGTGAGGGCGGCGGCGGGACCGGCGGCCAGGGCGAGCGCGAACGCCGCTCCGGCGCCGGCGGTGAGCAGGGAACGGCGGCCGAGGACGGCCCGTGGGTGGTGCGAGGGCATGGGGGAGCTCCTTCGCTACGGAAAAGGGGTGCAGAGGGCGGTGGCCAGAGGGTCAGCGCAGCCGGCCCGCGCCCGCGCGATGGCCGACGAGGGCGGGCACGGCCTGCGGCGCGTCGACCCGCGTGCGCAGGGACGGCGTCCAGCCCGCGTCGGCGCGCAGGACCTCCCCGGGGAACTGGGCGTTGTGGACCGCGAGGAGGTCGACCCGCGCACCGTTGACGAGGTTGCCCGCGGTGGTGACCGGGGCGTCCTTCCACTTCTTGAGGATCGTTCCGGCCCGGACGCCCCCGGCGAGCGTGAAGGCGTTCTTCTCCGCGACGAGCTGCGACTCGATGCCGATGCCGAAGCTGTAGGAGTAGCCCGAACCGGGCACCACGAAGTGGTTGTTGTAGGCGTCGACCTTGCCGAAGCGGACCCGCGGCGCCCGCTCGACGACGTTGTCGAAGAGATTGTGGTGGAGGGTGACCCGCAGTCTGCCGCGATCGGTGGCGCCCGCGCCGTCACTGTTGCCGATCATCAGGGTCTTGTCGTGGTCGGCGAAGACGTTCCAGGAGACGGTGACCAGGTCGGCGCCGCGCACGACGTCCAGCTCGCCGTCGTGTCGCTGGTAGAGCTCACCGTAGTACGACGGCAGGGAACTGTCCGGGTGGGCGCCGTCGGTGAAGGTGTTGTGGTCGATCCACACATGCGTGGAGCCGTACACGACCACGCTGTCGTACTCGGAGTTCCACGCGCCCGTCGCCCCGTCCGTCGGGTCCCACTGCGGGAAGCAGTCGAGCGGGCTCTCCACGGTCAGGTTGCGGACGACGACGTTGTCGACGCCCTGGATCTGAAGGCTGCCGCCGATGATGCCGGCGTTCCCGCCGACGCCGACGATCGTCGTGTTGGCGGGGACGTACGCCTTGACGGCCTTCCCCTGCGCCTTGGCGGAGGCGGCGCGCAGGTCCTCCTGCTCCCCGCTGACCTCGGTCTCGTACCCCCAGACCGCGGGGTCGTAGGCGGCGAGGTACGCCTCGAAGTCGTACCCGGGGGCCTCGAAGGCCGCGCAGCCCGCGGCCGTGGCGTTCAGCGTTCCGACGACCTTGACGATGCGCGGCTCGGTGCCGGCGACGGCGAGCGCCGCACGGAACTGCTCCCAGGTGGTGACGGTGAAGACGCGGGGGGCGTCGGCCGCGGCGCCGCCGCTGGTGCCCGTACCGTCCGACGCCCAGCCGTCACCGGCCGGCAGGACCTGACGCGCGGGGTCGGGCCCGGTCGGCGCGGCCGGCCCGGCGTGCGCGGCGGACGTGGGACCGGTGACGCCCAGGACGAGGGCGGCGGCGCCCACCGCCCATACCCGTGTGTGTCGCATGCTCAGCTCTCCTCGGAATCGGGCCAGGTGATCCATCGCGCGGGCACTTCCTCGTCGATGCGGCGGGTGTCGCCCGGTGCGAGGGCGCGGGTGTGGAGGAGCCCGGCGGCGACCAGCCGGGCCACGGCGATCGCGCCCGGCGGGTTGAAGTGGGTGTTGTCCTGCTCGGTCGCCGTCCAGTTGAAGTACGTCTTCGTGGCCTGCGGGCCGAGCTCCTGCCAGAGCGCCAGGGACAGCTCCTGGACGTCGAGGAGGCCGACGCCCTCCTCCCGGGCCACCTGCCGCATCGCGGCCGGGTACTCCCCGTGGGTGCGCAGAGCGGTGCCGCCCGCGTCGAACCTGCGGCGCTCGACGGAGGTGGCGAGGACCGGCAGGGCCCCGCGCTCGCGCGCGCCGTCCACGTACCGGCTCAGGTTGTCCTGATAAGTGGTCCAGGGCTCGGTGTAGCGCGTGGGGTCCGTTGCCTTCTGGTCGTTGTGGCCGAACTGGATCAGCAGGAGGTCTCCCGGCCGGATCACGTCCAGGATCGCGGTCAGCCGGCCCTCGTCGATGAAGCTCTTGGTGCTGCGGCCGTTGACCGCGTGGTTGGCGACCGTCACGTCCTCGTGCAGGAAGAAGGGCAGGGCCATGCCCCACCCGGTCTCCGGGGCGGCGTCGGAGTACTTCTGGGCGGCCGTGGAGTCGCCGGCGATGTAGAGGGTGCGCATGCGCCTGTTTCCTCGGGGGGCGGCCGCTGCGGGGGCTGTGGCCGTGGCCGCCAGGACGAGCGCGAGCCCCGTCCCGGCCGTGACCGCCCGGCGGCGGGTGAGGGTCATTTTGTCTGCGTCTTCCACTCGGCCTGCGCCGTGTTGAGCTGCTCGGCGAGGCTGTCCAGGAACTCCTTCGACGTGGACTTGCCGAGCAGGACCTTCTGGAAGGCGGGCTCGTTGTCGGCCTTGGAGATGGTGTTCCAGTCGGGCAGGTAGTACGGCAGCTGCACGATCGTGGCCTTGCCGCTGAAGAGGACCTCGGCGGCGAGCTTGGTCGGCTCGGCCTTCTGGATCCAGGGGTCCTGCGCTGCGTCCGTGTTGGCCGGGATGGCGCCCGCCGACTCGTTCCACTTGCTGTTGGAGGCGTGCGAGGCGGCGAACTCGATGAACTTCCAGGCCGCCGCCTTGTTCTTGCTCGACGAGAACAGGGCGAGACCGTCGACCGGGTTGGAGACCTGCACCCGGGTGCCGTCGTCGGTGGTGGGGTGCGGGATGCCACGGAACTTCTCCGTGCCGAGCGCCTTCACATGGTCCTTGTAGGAGCCCAGGTTGTGGCTCAGCATGCCGATCTCGCCGCTGTCCCACTGGGCGACCATTTTGGTGAAGTCGTTGTTGACGTCGGCCGCGGGGGTGTTGTTCTTGAACAGCCCCACGTACTTCTCCAACGCGGCGACGTTCCTGGGGTCGTTGACCGTCGTCTTGTCGCCGTTCCAGAAGCTGGTGACGCCGCTCTGGCCGTACATGGCGTCCAGTGCCTGGGCGATGGAGCCCGCGCCGCCGCGGATCGTGTAGCCGAACTTGTTCGCGTCCTTCCGGGTCAGCTTGTCGGCCGCCGCGTAGAACGCGGACCAGGTCTCGGGCGCCTGCAGTCCGGCCGCCGCGAACAGGTCGGTGCGGTAGTAGAGGACACCGTTGCTGGCGGAGGTGGGAACGGTGAAGAGCGTGCCCCTGCCCCCCGCGGACTTCACGCTCTCGACCATCCCCGCGTTGAGCTTTCCCTTGAGCGCGCTGCCCTCGACCCGGGCGTCGAGCGGTTCGAGGGCGTTCTGCGCGGCGATCCCGGCGAGCATCGCCGCCCCGAGGCCGCCGACGTCCGGCAGCCCGCCGCCCTGGATGGCCGTGTCGTACTTGGACTGCACCTCGGTCGAGGCGATCCCGACGTACTTCACCTTGATCTCGGTGTTCTGCTTCTCGAAGTCCGCGATGATCGCCTTCCAGACGTCGGTGCGGACACCGCCGTTGTTGTCCCAGAAGGTGATCTCTCCCTTGCCCGACCCCTCGCCGCCCTTGTCGCCCGCCGCGCCGCTGCCGTCGTCTCCGCAGGCGGTGGCGGTCAGGGCGAGCACGGTCGTCAGGGCGAGGACACGGACGGCTCTGCGCCGCCTCTCACGGAAGCTGGTCATCGTCGGCTCTCTTCTCTCGGTGGGGAGTGTGTTCAGAGGTGATGCGGAAGTGGGTGAACGAGGCCGTCCCGCCCGGGCCCGCGCCCGGCGCAGCGGCGGCGAACAGGCCGAGCAGCGCACCCACCCACTTCCAGGGGGTGGCGGCGAAGACCTCGCCGGAGGGGATGAAGCCGCTGCCCGTGTCGGAGGAGAACCGGCAGCGCGCGTCCGCGGTGAGCTCGATCCGCAGCCGCGCCCGGCCCTCGGGCGCCGGCCGCGAGCATGCCGCGTCCCGCTCCCGCTCGGCGTCGGCCGTCGCGAACCGGTGCGTCAGCCGGACCGCGCCCTGCGCGCCGTCCGTGGCGTTCGTGCCGTCCGGGTCGCGCTCCAGCCCGATCCAGCCGTACGCCTCGCCGAGCACCACGAGCCCCGCCCGGGCGCCGGGCGCCCGGCTGTCGAGCCGCAGATCGACCTCGACGGTGCAGGCGCGGGCCGGCATCCGCTGGGTGAGCAGGTGCGGCAGCGCCCGCAGGTCCTCGATCCGCTCGCTGCGGACGCAGTTCAGCCACAGCCCGTCACCGGAGTGACGGGTGGTCCAGCCGTCCACGGGGTTCGCGGTCCACTGCCACTGGTCTCCGAACCGCCCACTGGGGAAGGCGTCGTCATGGGCCGGGGACGACGGCCGCTGCCGCGGCAGCGCGGGCTTGGCGTGTACGCCGACAGGAGCGCCCGCCCTGCCGAGCACCGGCCACCCGTCGGCGCCCCACCGCATCGGCTGGAGGTGCACGACCCGCCCGTGTGCCCCGCGCTGCTGGAAGTGCAGGAACCAGTCCTCGCCGTTCTGGGTACGGACCCAGCCGCCCTGGTGCGGGCCGTTGACGTCCGTGTCCCCCTGCTGGAGGACGACCCGTTCCTCGTACGGGCCGAAGAAGGAACGCGACCGGAAGGCGCCCTGCCAGCCGGTGGCGACGCCGCCGGCCGGGGCGAGGATCCAGAACCACCCGTCGTGGCGGTAGAGCTTGGGCCCCTCCAGGGTGAACCAGCCGGGGATCCGGTCGGCGTCGACGATCACCGTTCCCCCGTCGAGGAGCTCCTCGCCGTCCGGGCTCATCCGGTAGCCGGTCAGCCTGTTGTTGACACCCGAGCGGGACTTCGCCCAGGCGTGCACGAGGTAGGCCTCGCCCGTCTCCCCGTCCCACAGCGGGCAGGGGTCGATGAGGCCCAGCCCCGCCTTCACCAGGTGCGGAGTGCTCCACAGACCATGCGCGTACGGCGAGTTGACCTGCCAGATGCCGTGGTCGGGGTCACCCCAGAAGAGCCAGAACCGGCCGTCGTGATGCCGCAGGGAGGGCGCCCACACGCCCCCGTCGGGCCGGGGCGAGGCGTACGCGGCCTCCGGGCGCAGCCGGTCCAGCGCGTGCCCGGTGATCGTCCAGTTGACGAGGTCGCGGGAGTGCAGCAGGGGAAGTCCCGGCGCACGGCCGAAACTGGACGCGGTGAGGTAGTAGTCCTCGCCGACCCGCAGCACGTCGGGATCGGACCAGTCGGCGGCCAGGACGGGATTGCGGTACCTCCCGTCGCCGAGGTCCCCGGTGGGCGACGGGTGCGCCGCGGTGCGGCTCATGCCGCGACCGCCTTGCGCACCAGCGCCGCGGCCTCTGCCCGCCCCAGCCGTCCGTCGGCCACCACGGTGACCACCCGTCGCACGACGCTCGCTCCGGCCGCGACGGCCAGCCGCCGGTCAGGGGCGAGGGAGGAACCCACGCCCGGATAGTCGGCGGCGCGCAGGAACCACGGATCGCGCCTGGTTTCCGCGGTCGCGCCGGCGAAGACCAGGGTCCAGCCCCGGCCGGCCAGCGCGACCCAGTCGGCACGGGAGCCGTGCACGGCCTCCTCGCCGTCAGCGTCCGCACTGAAGACGAGCGGCGCCGCCGCCTCCCTGGGGGCGCGCCAGAAGAAGCCGCCGTAGGCCGCGCCCGGTCGTCCGTTGGTGGCCGGGCTGCCGATGGACAGGGCCCGCCCCGACACCTCGGTGAGCGAGAAGGCGAAGTCCAGGGCCCAGGCCGAGCCGCTCAGTACCGCCGTCGATACCGTCCGGCGTTCGCGCAGGAGCAGCCGGCCCCCGGCGGTCCAGCTCAGTTCCTCCACGAACCCGTCCGGGGCGCGGAGGGTGAAGCCGTCGTGCCGCTGCACGCCGTGGTTGTCGAGCGCGGTCGGACCCCGGCCGCGGACGAAGGTGCGCCCGCCCCAGAAGTTGTGGCCCGCCACATCGGGCACGGCCACGCCCACGCCGAGGTGGTGCGGGTGGTCCTCCGGCATCAGCTCGGTGACACGGACGCCTTCCAGCGTGGTGACGGGATGCAGGTAGGGCCGGGGCGAGTGGTCCCGGGCCAGGTCCGGGCCGGGCGTGTAGCGGGCCACCGGGCGGCCGGCGCACCGCAGGACGAGCGCCGCGCTCATCGGGCCTCCACGCTGGTCGCCGGCGTCCACGGGGCGCCCAGTTCGGAGAAGAGGCTGAGCGTGTAGGCACTCGTGTGGACGAGCGCGTCGATCCCGTCGACGACCCGGCGCGGCGTGCTCGGTCCCGGCTCGGTGTGCCAGTACGCCTCCGGCAGCGCCACGGGGTCGGGTGCCAGCCGGATCGCCTCCACGACCCGCATGAACGCGCCGCTCTCCTCGGGCGGTACGCGCAGGATCTCGCCGCCGGTCACGTGGCCGACGAGGTTCTCCAGGAGATCGGTCCGGCCGTGGACGGTCTCCTCCGGGCCGTAGCCGGCCCGCTGGAGCAGCACCCGGTCCTGCCGGTACCAGAAGGTGATGCGCCCCCGGCTGCCGTGGACCACCACGTACGGCTCGGAGTCCGTCTCGGCGCACAGGGTCGCCGCGACGGTGAGCCGGCTGCCCGCCGTGGTCACGATCCGGACGCAGGAGGTGTCGTCCGACTCGATGGCGCCGGCGCGCATCAGCTCGGCCTCTATGGACGCGACGTCCTCGGCCCGCGTGCTGCCGGCGAGGGCCAGCGTGGTGGCGACGGCGTGGGCCAGCGGGTTGGTCAGGGCCCCGTCGACGACGTCGACACCGTCCAGGCGCCGGCGGCCGGCCCAGGGCGCGCGCCGGAAGTACGCCTCGTCGCGGACCCACGCACCGGCCGCGCCGACGCCCAGGAGTTCGCCGATCTCGCCCTCCTCGATGAGCCGCCTGATCGCGGGAACGGCATGAGAGCCGAGCGACTGGAAGCCGATCTGGCAGGCCACACCGGCCGCCGCCACGCCGTCCGCCATCCGGCGGAACTCCGCGTACGACGGTGCCGGGGGCTTCTCCAGGAGGATGTGCGCGCCGTGCCGGGCGGCGGTCAGGGCCAGCTCGGTGTGGGTCTGGATCGGCGTACAGACCACGGCGATCCGGGCCCCGGTGGAGGCCATCAGCTTGTCGAAGTCCGGGGACTGCTCCGGGGCGGCGAACCCGTCCAGCTCGTCGGCGTCGAGCGGCCGCAGGTCACAGACCCCGACGAGGCGGACCAGGCCGAGGCGTTCGAGCCGGCGGATGCCCCGCAGGTGCCAACGGCCGTGGCCGCGTGCGCCCGCCAGGACCAGGGGCAGGGGGGTGGACAGGGTGCCGGGGGCGTTGCTCATCCCTTCACCGCCCCTGCGCTGAAGCCGGTGACCAGCCACTTCTGGATGAAGGCGAAGACGATCACGACCGGCAGCGCCGCGATCACGCCACCCGCGGCGAGCGCACCCAGGTCCACGCTGTCCGCGCCCATCAGGGTGTTGAGGCCGACCGGGATGGTCTGCTTCTCCTGGCTGCTGAGGAACATCAGCGCGAAGAGGAAATGGTTCCAGGCGTGGACGAAGGCGAAGGAGCCGACGGCGACCAGACCGGGCCGCAGGAGCGGCAGGACGACGATACGGAACGCGCCGAAGCGGTTGCAGCCGTCCACCCAGGCGGCCTCCTCCAGGGAGTACGGCACGTTCTTGATGAAGCCGCTGATGAGGATCATGGACAGGGGGAGCTGGAAGACCGTCTCCGCGATGATGACGCTGCCCAGAGAGTTGATCATCCGCAGACTGGCGAAGGTCTGGAACAGCGGCACGAGCAGCAGCGCGCCCGGGACGAACTGGGAGCACAGCAGGGCCAGCATGAAGCCCTTCTTGATCCGGAAGTCGAAGCGGGCCAGCGCGTAGCCGCCGGTGAGCGCGATCACCGTGGTCATCACCAGGGTCGCGAGGCCGATGAGCAGACTGTTCTGGAAGAAGACGGCGAAGCTTCGCTCGGTCCACACCTTCTCGAAGTGCTCGGTGGTCATGGGCCACGGCACCAGTGAGGTGGAGCCCGCCGGCCGGAAGGCGAAGAGCAGGATCCAGTAGAAGGGGATCAGGGTGAAGAGGAGATAGATGCCGAGCGGCAGGTAGATCTGCCACCGGGGGACCTCGTCCCAGGCGCGCCGCCGGTTCACTTGCTCTCGCCTCCGAACTTGCTCAGCCGCAGATAGACCATCGAGCAGAAGAGAAGGATCACGAACGCCACCGTCGTGAGCGCGGAGGCGTATCCGAAGTCGTGTGCGTCCACACTGGTGTTGGCGATGTAGAGGGGCAGCGTGGTCGTCTCGCCCGCGGGGCCGCCGCCGGTGAGGGTGTAGAGGAGATCCACGTTGTTGAACTCCCACACCGCCCGCAGCAGGGTGGACAGGACGATCGCGTCCCTGAGGTGCGGCAGCGTGATGTGGAGGAACTGCCGCAGCCGGCCGGCCCCGTCGACCTCGGCCGCCTCGTACAGGTCCTTCGGTACGGACTGGAGGTCGGCGAGGATGAGGATCGCGAAGAAGGGGACACCGCGCCACAGATCGGCGACGACCACCGCGGAGAAGACCGTGGACGTGTCGGACAGCCAGGACGTGCCGTACTCGGCGATTCCCATGTCGGCGAGGTAACGGGTGATGCCCGTCTGTGAGTTGTAGAGCAGCACCCAGATGGCCGACGTCAGGACGCCGGAGACCGCCCACGGGGAGAACACCAGCGCCCGGCCCAGGGCGCGGCCCGCGAACGTCTGGTTGACGATCAGCGCGAGGGCCAGGCCGAACAGGAGTTGCAGGCTCACCTCGACGGCGACCCACTTCACGCTGAAGGTCAGGGTCCCCCAGAAGTGCGGGTCCTCGGTGAAGATCCGCACGAAGTTGTCGAAGCCGGCGAACCCGTTCCGCCAGGGCTTGGTGGGGTTGTGGTCCTGAAGGCTGTAGTAGAAGACGCTGAGCACGGGATAGGCGATGAAGCCCAGCATCAGCAGCCCGGCGGGGGCGATCAGCAGGTACGGCAGCCGGCGGGGGTCGGCTCCCGTGCGGCGGCGACCGTGTGCCCGGGGCGCCCGGCTGACCCGGCTGCCCCGGCTGACCCGGGGGGACTTCGGGGACTTCGAGGACTTCGGGGCCTTCGGGGCCTGAGGGGGTTGGGTCACAGCTGAGGCCATGACGGTGGCTCCGTTCTCGGTTTCGGACGGGCGGACGCGCCGGCCGCGCAGAGGCGATCAGCCCGCGTAGGGATCGGGAGTCGCCCCCGGCCGGGCCAGGAACTCGAAGTCGCATCCCGTGTCGGCCTGGGTGATCTGCTCGGTGTAGAGGGCCCCGTAACCGCGCTCGTAGCGGACCGGCGGCGGGGACCACGCCTCCCGCCGACGCGCCAGCTCGTCCTCGGGCACGTGCAGATGAAGGGCGCGTGCCTCGACGTCGAGGGTGATCGTGTCGCCCGTGCGGACGAGGGCGAGCGGCCCGCCGACGTACGACTCGGGCGCGACGTGGAGCACGCACGTGCCGTAACTCGTGCCGCTCATCCGGGCGTCGGAGATCCGGACCATGTCCCGTACGCCCTGCTCCAGCAGCTGCTTGGGGATCGGCAGCATCCCGTACTCCGGCATCCCCGGGCCGCCCTTCGGCCCGGCGCCGCGCAGCACGAGCACATGGTTCGCGGTGATCCCGAGCTCCGGGTCGTCGATGGTGCGTTGCATCGTGCGGTAGTCGTCGAAGACCACCGCCGGACCGGTGTGCTTCAGCAGGTGCGGCTCGGCGGCGATGTGCTTGATGACCGCGCCGTCCGGGCACAGGTTCCCGCGCAGCACCGCGACCCCGCCCTCGGGTGCGAGTGGCCGTTCGCGCTCCCGGATCACCTCGTCGTCGTGCACGCGAGCACCGTCGAGCTGCTCCCGCAACGTGTCGTGGGAGACGGTCGGGCGGTCGAGATGCAGCACGTCGGTGAGCCGGGAGAGGAATCCGGGCATGCCGCCGGCGAAGTGGAAGTCCTCCATGAGGAACCGCCCACCGGGGCGGAGATCGGCCAGCACCGGCACGGTCCGCGCGATGCGGTCGAAGTCGTCCAGGGTGAGCTCCACCCCCGAACGGCCGGCCATGGCGATCAGATGGATGACCGCGTTCGTCGACCCGCCGAGCGCCAGGACGGCGGCGACCGCGTCCTCGTACGCCTCCCGGCTCAGGATCCGGGACAGCCGCAGGTCCTGCCGTACGAGCTCCACGATCCGCATCCCGGAGGCGGCCGCCATCCGGTCGTGGCCCGAGTCGACCGCCGGGATCGAGGAGGCGCCCGGCACGGTGACGCCGAGGGTCTCGGCGGCGGCGGTGAGCGTGGAGGCCGTGCCCATCGTCATGCAGTGGCCGGGGGAGCGGGCCAGTCCGCTCTCCAGCTCGGCCATTTCGCAGTCCCCGATCAGGCCCGCCCGCTTGTCGTCCCAGTACTTCCACATGTCGGTGCCGGACCCGAGGGTCTCGCCCCGCCAGTGACCCGGCAGCATCGGACCGGCCGGCACGAAGACGGCCGGCAGATCCACCGAGGCCGCGCCCATCAGCAGCGCCGGGGTCGACTTGTCGCAGCCGCCGAGGAGCACCGCGCCGTCGACCGGGTAGGAGCGCAGCAGCTCCTCCGTCTCCATCGCGAGCAGGTTGCGGTAGAGCA
This sequence comes from Streptomyces sp. NPDC028910, assembly GCF_055564955.1. Taxonomy (NCBI): domain Bacteria; kingdom Bacillati; phylum Actinomycetota; class Actinomycetes; order Kitasatosporales; family Streptomycetaceae; genus Streptomyces; species Streptomyces sp. NPDC028910. The sequence goes on from NZ_JBVHVF010000016.1 coordinate 96,728, forward strand.
TCGGCGTCGGCTTCTGGAAGGTCTCGGAGAGGGTGGAGACCGGGAATTCGAGCGGGAAGCCACCGGCTTGCCACACGCCCCGCTTGACGGCCTGCGCGCGGTCCCGGAGATGAACGTGGCAGGGATTGATGTCCGACCAGGTGTTGAGGATCGCCACCACCGGCTTGCCCATGTGCTCCTCGGGGAGGTAGCCGAGCTGGCGGGTGCGGGCGCGGTGGCTGAAGGAGCGCAGTCCGTCCGTGCCGTACCACTGGTGGCTGCGCAGCTGGTCGGGCCGCCCGCTCATGCCCGCCACCCGGCGGCTATCGCGGCGACCTCGGCGCGCGCGGACACCGGCAGCTCGCGGCTGGGCGGGCGGATGTCGCGCCGGCACAGACCGAGCGAGGCGAGGGCCTCCTTGACGACGGTGACGTTGTCGGCGCTGGCGTTGGCGGCCCGCAGCTCCTCGAAGCGGCGGATCCGCTCCCACACCGTCATGGCGGCCGGGTAGTCGCCGGCCCGCAGAGCGGACAGCATCTCCAGGGAGAGCGGGGGGCAGACGTTGACGAGGCCGGAGGTGAAGCCCGTGGCACCTCCCGCGAAGTAGGAAGGGGCGTACGGTTCGGCGAGCCCCGCCACCCAGACGAAGCGGTCGAGCCCCGCGTCACGGGCGAAGCCGGCGAACCGGGCCGCGTCCGGGACGGCGTACTTCACACCGATCACGTTGGGGCAGGCGTCGCCCAGCTCCGCGAGCCGTACTCCGCTCAGTTGCGGGTTGCGGACGTAGGGGACGATGCCGAGTTCGGGCACGGCCCCGGCGATGGCCCGGTGGTAGTCGACCCAGCCGCCCTCGGAGACGTACGGGTGGACGGGCTGGTGCACCATCAGCATCTGCGCTCCGCAGGCGCGTGCGTGCCGGGCGGCGGCGACCGCGGTCGGCACGTCGTGGCCCACGCCGACCAGGACCGTGGCGCGGCCGGCCGCCTCCTTGACGGTCAACTCCGTGACCAGGGTGCGCTCTTCGGGTGTGAGGGCATAGAACTCGCCGGTGTTCCCGTTCGGGGTGAGCGTGCGCACGCCGCCGTCGATCAGTCGCCGGAGCAGGGCGCGGTGCGCCTCGGTGTCCAGATCTCCCGCCGCGGTGAAGGGCGTGACGGGGATGGCCACGACATCGGCGAGTGCGGTCTTCAGGGTCTCGAACGTCATGGTCACTCGCCGTCCTGGGGGAAGGCGCGCTGGACGAAGGAGGCGATGTGGTCGTGCAGGGCCCGGCCGGCCCGCTCCGCGTCGCCGGCGGCCGCGAGCCGCAGGATCTCCTCGTGTTCGGCTGCCTCCTGCTCCCAGGAGGGGATGGCGGCCCAGGCGACGGTGGAGACGAGGGCCGCCTGGTCGCGGACCTCGTCGAGCATCCGGCCGAGCAGGGGATTGCCGCAGGGCAGGTAGAGGGCGCGGTGGAACTCCCGGTTGGCCAAGGAGCGTTCGGCGGGGTCCTCGGCTCCGGCGGCGCGCCGCAGCGCCTCGCGCGCCGCGTCGAGCGGGGCCCGCGCGGCTACCGTGCGGCGGACCGCCTCGGGCTCCAGGAGCAGCCGTACGTCGTACACCGCGCGGGCCATGTCGGCGTCCACCATGCGCACGGTGACGCCTTTGTATTGGCTCACCACCACGAGCCCGCTGCCGGCGAGGGTCTTGAGCGCCTCGCGGACCGGGGTCTTGGACACCCCGAAGTGAGCGGCGAGTTCGGTTTCGACCAGAGCCTGACCGGGGCTCAGGACCCCGGTGAGGATGTCGTGCTTGATCGCCTCCAGAACGTACTGGGTGCGGGACGGGATGGGGCTCGGGGCGAAGGCCATGACGCACTCTCAGATCTCGTGTATCGCGTCTCATATATGATGTACGAAGTGCAATGACGAGAAGCTAAGCGGCAGTTGGTGTTTCGTCAATGCTTCGCGCACGAGTCGTGGAAAGCGCTTACTGCGCGGTGGTCGTCAGTGCGGCCAGCGCGGCGGGTCGGTGCAGAAGCGGCCGCCCAGGTACAGGTCGTCCGGGTCGCCCTCGCCCGGGATCCCCTGCTGGGTGATGAGCCGCTCCGCGAACCGCTCGGAATCGTCCCGCGGCTCGTAGCCGAGGGCCCGCGCCGAGGAGAGGTCCCACCACAGCCGGGTGTTGGCGGAGGAGCCGTACACGACCGTGTGCCCGACGTTCTCGGCCGTGAGCGCCGCGTGCAGGAGCCGTGCGCAGTCGGCGGGGCTCAGCCACATCGACAGCATGCGGACGGACGTCGGCTCGGGGAAGCAGGAGCCGACCCGCACCGATACGGTCTCGACCTGGTGGAGGTCCCAGTAGAGCTGGGCCAGGTCCTCGCCGAAGCACTTGGACAAGCCGTAGAAGCTGTCGGGCCGGCGCGGGGTGTCGACGGGGACCAGCGGGTCGTCCCCGCGCGGCCGCGGGGTGAAGCCGACGGCATGGTTGCTGGAGGCGAAGACGATGCGGCGCACGCCCTCCTCGCGGGCGGCCTCGTAGAGGTGGTGCAGTCCGGTGACGTTGGCGGCCAGCACCTTCTCGAAGGTGGACTCCAGGGATATCCCGGCGAGATGAACGACCGCGTCGACGCCCCGGACGGCCTCCCGCAGCGCCTGGCGGTCGGCGAGATCGGCGACGATCGCGTCCGGTGCGCCGGCGACCGGCACCAGGTCGAGCAGCCGGAGCCGGTATCCGAAGCCGGGCAACAGCTCCCGCATGAGGGTGCCGACACCCCCGGCCGCGCCGGTGAGCAGGACGGTGTGGGGCTTGCGCGTGTGTGAGGTCTCCATGCGGAGACCGTAGTCACATACGTGAACGCACGGAGGAGCGTTTCGAAAGATCGGCAACGGCCGGTCGGCTGCTTGACGAGGTCACGTGCGGCTGCCTACTGTTCGCAACGCTCGGGCCCCTGGCCGGAGTTCACAGGTCTGAACGTTCTCGAATCCACGCACGGGCGGTGAGCTTCCGATGGTGACGGCGACCGGATACGCGTATCCCTGGGACTTCGCCGGTGATCCGGCAGCCCCCGACCGGGCGCGCGAGGCGGGCGTGGAGACCGTGGCCGTCGCGGCCAGCTACCACAGCACCCGCGCCGCCACCCCGCTCCACCCGCGACACCGACTGGTCGACGCCGAACACGCCGCCTGCTACCTCCCGGTCCGCCCCGCCGCCTGGCAGGGCATGCGCCTGGTGCCGCGCGTTCCGAGCTGGACCGTCCCCGACTCCTTCGCCGTGGCCAGGACGGCTCTCGCCGCGGCCGGACTACGGGTCGCCGCATGGACCGTCCTCACCCACAACAGCGTCCTGGGGCGCGAGAACCCGGACCTCGTACGGCGCAACGCCTTCGACGAGCCGTACCCCTACGCCCTGTGCCCGCGGGCACCCGAGGTCGCCGACTACTGCGCGACCCTCGTGCACGAGATCGCCCTGCTCGGCGAGGCCGACGGCCTGATCCTGGAAGCCGCCGGCCCACTGGGAGTGGATCACGGCGGGCACCACGACAAGACCGAGTTCGCGCAGTGGACCCCCGTCCAGCGGGAACTGCTCTCGCTGTGCTTCTGCGCCTCCTGCCGACGCGTCCAGCGGGCCGGGGGCCTGGACCCCGAACGCGTCGCGGCCCAGGTCCGGGCGGCCCTCGGGCCGGCGCAGCCGCCGAAGAGCCCCGAGGACGCCCTCGGGGCGCAGACGGCCGCCGTGCTGCGCGAGTGCGCCGACGCGTCCGCTTCCGCTCTGCACACCCGCCTGGTCGCCTCCGCACGTACCGCCGCGCCCGGGATCCGCGTCACCGTGCACGGCTCCGCGTCCCCCTGGGCCACCGGGGCCTTCGCCCCCCTCGGACGGACCGTGACCGAGGGCGTCGACGCGGTGGTCGCCAACTGCTGGGGAGGGCCCGGCGCGGGTCCGGTCGCCGCCCTCCGCGAGCTGGCGCCACCCGCCACCGCCGTCGGCGGCTACTTCCGTCCCGAGACCCTGCCGACGGACGAGGAGGGCCTCGGCGCGCTGGCCGCCCGCCACGTGGCCGCGGGCCTCGGCGAGGCACACCTCTACCACCTCGGCCTGGTCCCGCGTGCGGGCCTCGACCGCCTGCGGGACCTCGTCACCGCCCTGCGGAGCGCGTGAGCCGTACGGAACCCGGAGGTTCCGTACGGCTCCGCCTCCTCATGGGCGGCGGCGAGTCACAGAGCCGGGTGGGCGTTCTTCAAGAGCTCCTGGAACTGGGCCGAGAACCACTGGCCCGACAGGGGCGCGTTCGGCAGGGAGCCCGACATGCTGTTGCCGTTACGGGCATTGCCGGTGTAGGTCGGGTCGCACATCCGGTCGAATCCCTTGCCCTCGTTGTTCGGGATCTCCCTGCTGGAGCCGTCGGACTCGCCCGGCGGCTTCATCCACACGTAGGCGTCGATGCCCGCCGCCGGAGCGGCCTGGGGGCGCTCGCCGAGACCGGCGCCGGACTGGTTGCACCAGTTGCCGAGGTGGATGCGCCGGTCGTAGCGCCCGCCGTTGACGTACGTGTCGACGTTGGTCAGCGCGCCGGGTCCGGTCGGCCTGGCCGCGCCGCCCCAGCCGTTGCGGGAGGTGTCGACCAGCATGCCGAGGTTCGCGTCGAAGCCCAGGGAGACCAGCTTGGCCCGCATGGCCTGGGCGTACGACAGCTCGTCCGTGTACCGGTTCCAGTCGACCCACTTCGACTGGCGTACGGAGGTGCCGTTGACGGAGTCCTCGATCTTGAAGTGGTCCTCCTTGAGCGCGCTGTAGTTGGCGGTGTTGACGATGAAGCCGTGGACCTTGGAGACCGTGGAGCCCTCGGCGGTGGCGGCCTGCTTGAACAGCTCGGCGGAGGCGCCGAAGTTGTCGTCCCAGCCGAGCCAGCCGTGGTGGCCCGCGTCCACGTAGTTGTAGACGTTGGCGATCGAGCCGAGCTTGTTCAGTGCGTAGCCGACGCCCGTGATGTAGTTGCCGTTCGCCTTCATCACGTCGCAGTTGGCGGTGGCCGTGGGCCGGCCGGAGACGTTGGTGACCAGGTTGGGGAGCGAGTCGATCTCGACGGTGGTGACGATCCTGAGTCCGGCGTACTTGGGGTCGGCGAGGATCGCGGCGATGGGGTCGATGTACTCGGTCTTGTAGCGGCCGATCTCGGTCGGGCCGAGTTCGCCGTTGGAGGCGAGGGCGGCGCAGTCCCGTCCCGGCAGGTTGTAGATCACCAGCTGGACGACGAGCTCGCCGCTGCCCTTCTGGACGAGGGCCGCGTCGAGGTGGGCGCGCAGACCCATCGCGCCGTTCCCGCCCGCGATGGCGGCGGTGCGGTCCAGCCAGACGCCGGTGGGCTGGTTCGCCACCTTGGTGCCGCCCGGCTCGGCGGCGGCCTTGGCGGACCATTCGGGGTTCACGTACACCTTGGCGCCGGCGTACGGGTTGTCGGCCTTGCTGCCGGACGGCGGCGGGGTCGTCGGGGGCGTGGTGGGCGGGGTCGTCGGGGGAGTGGTCGGCGGGGTGGTCGGCTCGGTGGCACCGTTGCAGGTAACGCCGTTGAGCTTGAAGGCCGCGGGGACGGCGTTCGTGCCGCTGTACGAGCCGTTGAAGCCGAAGGACGTCGAACCACCCGTGGCCAGCGACCCGTTGTAGGAGACGTTCCTGGCGGTCACGGCCGTACCGGACTGGGTGACGGTGGCGTTCCAGCTCTGGGTCACCTTCTGGTCGCCCCCGTAGGACCACTCCAGGGTCCACGCGGCAACCGGATCACCGGTGTTGGTGACGGTCACGTTCGCACCGAAGCCGGTGTTCCACTGGCTGGTGATCTGGTACTCGACCTTGCAGCCGGCGGCGGCGGCACCGGCGGAGGTGCCGAACACGGTGGCGGTGGCGCCGGCGGCCGTGACGAGGCTGAGGGCCGCCAGCAGGGCGGTGCGGCTGGTCGTGCGGGGAGTTGTGCGGCTCATCGCGTGGATGCCTTTCAGTTCAGGGCGCGCAGGCGGTCGCGCAGCCCGATGCCGAACGGGGTGGGGGTGCCGTCGTAGGAGGTGATCAGAGCCGGACCGGAGTTGCAGTTCCAGGTGTTCCAGGTCCAGCCCAGATACGAGAGGGCGCGGGCGTCGAACCACGCCATGACGCGGTCGATGAACGCGTGTCCGCAGGTGTTCTCACCGATCTCGCCCGCCACCAAGGGGACCCGGGCGGCGACCGGGGCGAGAGTGGAGTCCCAACATGCCTCGCCGGCACAGCTGTTGAAGTTGTAGACGTGCCAGGCCGCGGCCAGATTTCCGGTCGGGTCGGTGGGAGCGTGGGTGAGCCACTGGCTCAGGTCGTTGGAGTACGCGATGCCGGGGACGAGGACGAGATTGCGGGCACCGGTCGCGCGGACGGTGTCCACCAGGTCCTGCATGCCGGCGACCTCGTAGCCGATGCCCGGGCACGTGCCCCCGTCGCGCCAGCAGGCCCACGCCTGCGCGGTGGTGGAGGTCGCCCGGTCCGGGTAGGGCTCGTTGAACAGGTCGAAGACGACCCGCCGGTCGTTCTTGAAGGTGTTCGCCACCGAGGTCCAGAACGCCGGGGTGTACTGGGCGTTCGGCATCGGCTTCTGGCAGGAGGCGTGGACGTCGGCGCACCCCGAGGAGTTGCCGGTGTACTGGCCGTACGTCCAGTGCAGTTCGACGATGGGGGTCATGCCCTGGGCGAGGACCCGGCCGACCAGGCCCTTGACGGCGTCGACGTAGTTCGTGCCCCGGTATTCGGGCTTGATGTTGTCGAGGCCGAGCCAGCACTCCTCATTGAGGGGGATGCGGACGGTGTTGGCCTTCCAGTCGGCGATGGCGCGCACCGAGGCGTCGTCGACGGGACCGTCGAAGATGCCGTGGCCCTGCACGCACATGAACTCCGCCCCGGAGCGGTTGACGCCGAGGAGGCGGCGGGTGGCGCCGTTCTGGTCGGTGAGGCGGTTGCCGGTGACGCTCAGTTCGGGCGCCCCGGGGGCGGGGCCGGTGGGTGTCGGTGTGGGTGTGGGTGTCGGTGTGGGCGTGGGTGTGGGCGTGGGTGTGGGTGTGGGTGTGGGATCCGGTCCCGGGCCGGTGGTGCAGGGCGTTCCGTTGAGCGTGAACGTACTGGGCGCCGTGTTGGCGCCCGACCACGAGGCGATGAAGCCGGCCGTCACGCTCCCGCCGGTGCCGAGCGCGGCGTTCCAGCTCTCGTTCACGGCCGTGACGGCCGCCCCGGTCTGGGACCACCGGGCGCCCCAGCCCTGGCTGAGGCTCTGACCTGCCGGGAAGCCGAAGCCGAGGCTCCAGCCGTTCAGCGCCGAACTGTTGTTGGTGACGGTGACCGCACCCTGGAACCCGCCGGCCCACTGGCCGGCCACCGAGTACTTCACCGTGCACGAGGGTGCGGCCGCGGCTCCTGAGGCCGTACCCATGACAGCGAACGCACAGCTCGCCATCGCGAGCGCTGCCCCTATGAGCAGCGCGAACGGGCGTGGGGGGTGTCGCATGAGCGACTCCTCGCAGCGAGGGCGCGCCCTGACGGCGCGCCGACTGACGGAATCGCTCCCACTGGTTGGAGCCAGACCGTAGCGGCAACCGACGCCAAGCAAAAGAGGAGTTGAACAAATTGCCGCCGGAAATGCCTTCGACTCTTCACGCGTCTTGACGCCGTTGCGTCCCGTCTGCACAGTGGGAGCGCTCCCACTGGTTCAGAGCTTGTGCTCACGCTCTTCGCATCCCCCACCTCCCCCCAGCCGCGAGGAGAACCATCCGCATGCCAGCACACCTCTTACGCGGACGACGCGGACGACGCCGGCTGCTGACCGCGTCGGCCACGGCCCTCTCCCTCCCCCTGGGCCTCATGGCCGTCGGAGCCACCACCCCCGCCGCAGCCGTCGTGGTGCAGTGCAGCGTCGACTACCGGACCAACGACTGGGGTTCGGGCTTCACCGCCGAGCTCACCCTCACCAACCGGTCCGCCACCCCGCTGGACGGCTGGACCCTCAGCTACGCCTACGCGGGCGACCAGAAGCTGACCAACGGCTGGAACGGCACCTGGACCCAGTCGGGCAGAACCGTCAGCGTCACGGGCGCGGCCTGGAACAGGACCGTCGCCGCGGGCGCGGCCGTCACCGCCGGCGCCCAGTTCACCTACAGCGGGGCCAACGCCGCCCCCACCTCCTTCGCGGTCAACGGCGCCCCGTGCACCGGAGCCCACCAGCCCCCGGTCGCCGTCCTGACCAGCCCGGCCGCGGGCGCCGTCTACACCGAGGGTGACCCCGTCCCGCTCGCCGCCACCGCCGCGGCCGCCGACGGCGCCACCGTCGGCAAGGTCGAGTTCTACAGCGACACCACACTCCTGGGTACGGACACCACGGCGCCCTTCACCCTGGGCGCCACCGGCCTCGCCGCCGGCGCCCACTCCCTCTACGCCAAGGCCTACGACAGCCTCGGCGCCTCCGCCGAGTCGGCCCCCGTCGGCATCACCGTCGCCGCCGGCCCGGCACTCGTCGCCGCTCCCGCGCAGCTCTCCGTACGCCGGGGCGAGACGGGCACCTTCGATCTGAAGCTCTCCACCCGCCCGGCCGCGAACGTCACGGTGAGCGTCGCCCGCACCTCGGGCAACACCGACCTCGCCGCGACCCCCGCCACGCTCACGTTCACCCCGGCGAACTGGAACACCGCCCAGCGGGTGACCGTCGCGGCCGGGGCCAACGGCAGCGGTTCCGCCGTCTTCACCGCGAGCGCCCCCGGCCATGCCGAAGCCGAGGTCACCGTCGCCCAGCTGGCCGCCGACTCCACGTACGACGCCCGCTTCCTCGACCTCCACGGGAAGATCACCAACCCCGCCCACGGCTACTTCTCGCCGGAGGGCATCCCGTACCACTCCGTCGAGACGCTGATCGTCGAGGCCCCGGACCACGGGCACGAGACGACCTCGGAGGCGTACAGCTATCTGATCTGGCTCCAGGCGATGTACGGGAAGGTCACCGGGGACTGGTCCAAGTTCAACGGCGCGTGGGACACCATGGAGAAGTTCATGATCCCCACCCATGCCGACCAGCCCACGACCGGCTCGTACAACGCCTCCAAGCCCGCCACCTACGCCCCCGAGCACGACCTTCCGTCGCAGTACCCGGCCAGGCTCGACGGGGGAGTCACCGCCGGCGCCGACCCGATCGCCGGCGAGCTGAAGAGCGCGTACGGCACGGACGACATCTACGGCATGCACTGGCTCCAGGACGTCGACAACGTCTACGGCTTCGGCAACGGGCCCGGAAAGTGCTCCGCCGGACCGACCGCGACCGGACCCTCGTACATCAACACCTTCCAGCGCGGCCCCCAGGAGTCCGTCTGGGAGACCGTCCCGCACCCCACCTGCGACAACTTCACCTTCGGTGGCAGGAACGGCTACCTCGACCTCTTCACCGGGGACTCCTCCCACGCCAAGCAGTGGAAGTTCACCAACGCCCCGGACGCCGACGCGCGCGCCGTCCAGGCCGCCTACTGGGCCGACGTCTGGGCCAAGGAACAGGGCAAGGGAACGCAGGTCACCGCGACCGTCTCGAAGGCGGCCAGAATGGGCGACTACCTTCGCTACGCCATGTTCGACAAGTACTTCAAGAAGTCCGGGAACTGCGTCGGGCCGACCGCCTGCCCCGCCGGCACCGGCAAGGACAGCGCGCACTACCTCATGTCCTGGTACTACGCCTGGGGCGGCGCCGCCGACACGTCGGCCGGCTGGTCCTGGCGGATCGGCTCCAGCCACGTCCACGGCGGCTACCAGAACCCGCTCGCCGCCTACGCGCTCAGCGAGTACGCCCCGCTGAAGCCCAAGTCGCCGACCGGCGCGGCGGACTGGGCGACCAGCCTGGACCGGCAGCTGGAGTTCTACCGCTGGCTCCAGTCCGCCGAGGGCGCCATCGCGGGCGGCGCCACCAACAGCTGGCAGGGACGGTACGCACAGCCACCCGCCGGGACCCCCACCTTCCACGGGCTCTTCTACGACGAGAAGCCGGTCTACCACGACCCGGCGTCCAACCAGTGGTTCGGCTTCCAGGCATGGTCGATGGAGCGCGTCGCCGAGTACTACCGGCAGACGGGCGACGCGGCCGCCAAGACCGTGCTCGACAAGTGGGTCGGCTGGGCCCTGTCGAAGACCACGATCAACCCCGACGGCACCTACCGCATCCCCTCCACCCTCCAGTGGTCGGGCGCCCCCGACACCTGGAACCCGTCAGGTCCCGGCGCCAACGCGGGTCTGCACGTCACCGTCGCCGACTACACCGACGACGTGGGCGTGGCCGCCGCCTACGCCAAGACCCTGACCTACTACGCGGCGAAGTCCGGGCACGCCGAGGCCAAGCGGGTGGCCAAGGCCCTGCTCGACGGCATGTGGGCCCACCACCAGGACCCGCTGGGCATCGCCGTCCAGGAGACCCGGACCGACTACAACCGCTTCGACGACCCGGTGTACGTGCCGAGCGGCTGGACCGGCACCATGCCCAACGCCGACCCGGTGAACTCCTCGTCCACCTTCGCCTCGATCCGCACCTTCTACCAGGACGACCCGGCCTGGCCGAAGATCGAGGCCTATCTCGCGGGCGGCGCCGCGCCCGTCTTCACGTACCACCGGTTCTGGGCCCAGGCGGACATCGCCCTGGCCATGGGTTCGTACGCGGAGCTGCTCGAATAGCCGTCCGCCCGCCCGGATACAGCTCTCAGCCGAACCACGCGTGCGTCGAGAGCTCCGGGCGTATCCCTCGCTCGATGCGCGCCAGGACGACGGCGGACGAGATCAGGCCGACGTGGCTGAGGCCTTGGGGGAAGTTGCCGAGAAAGGTGTGATCGTCCGGTTGGATCTGCTCGGGCAGCAGGCCGGTGGGTCCCGCGTAGGAGCACAGTCGCTCGAAGAGCAGGTGTGCCTCTTCGACACGCCCTTGGCCGGCAAGGTTGTCCACCAGCCAGAAGCTGCACAGCAAGAAGGCGCCCTCGGGACCACCGACGCCGTCGGGAGAGACCTCGGGCAGATACCGGTGGAGCAGGCCGCCGCCGGCGTCCAGCCGTTCGGCGATGGCGTCGCAGGTCGCGACCATCATCGGATGGTCGGCGGGCAGGACACGGCGCAGAGGCAGGGCGAGCAGAGAGGCGTCGAGGCCGCCGCCCGGGCCCAGGTGCTCCGTCAGCGCTTCCTGCCCGGGGTCCCAGGCGTCGCTCAGGATGCGGCTGGTGATGTGCTGGGCCTGGCGTTCCCAGGCGTCCGGGTTGCCGGGCAGGTCGAGGCGGCGGGACAACCGGGCCGCACGGTGGAGGGCCACCTGGCACATGGCCGCCGAGTAGGTGAACGGCCGGGGCGCCGACCGCACTTCCCAGATCCCGTGGTCCGGGCGGGCCCACGCCGAGCGGGCCCGCTCGGTCAGGCCGCACAGCCGCTCCCACAGGGCGGGCGAAAGGGTCCCACCGGTGGCCGCCCACTGGAAGGCGCAGTCCAGGATCTCGCCGTAGGCGTCGTGCTGGACCTGTTCGGAGGCGGCATTGCCCCATCGGACCGGCGCCGAACGGCGATAGCCCTCCAGGAGAGGATCCGTGGTCTCCGCCGGAGGGGGCCGGCCGTCGATGTCGTAGACGACTCGGGGCCCGCCCGAGGAGTGCACGGCATCCAGGACCCATGTGACGAAGCCGCCGGCTTCCACCGGCAGTCCGATCCGGCGCAGCGCGAAGACGGCGTAGGCCGCGTCGCGTATCCAGGCGTATCGGTAGTCCCAGTTCCGGTCTCCGCCGATCCGCTCGGGCAGTGAGGAGGTCGCGGCCGCGACGATCGCCCCGTTCGCCACGTTGTCCAGCATCTTCAGGGTGATGGCCGATCGCCGGACGAGCGCCCTCTGCGGGACGTCGTCGAGCAACTGCCGCGTCCATCGACGCCACGCGCCCACCGTCTCCAGGAAGGGGTCGCCCCCCTCGGGCAGGGCCCCGGTCGCGGTGGTGTCGCTCCATTGGAGCGCGAGCCGGAACGTTTCGCCTTCGGACAGCGTCAGCGTGCCGGCCGGCCCGGGCAGCGGCAGCGAGGACCGCAGCGTCACGGTCACGCCCTGGACCGGGCACGTGAGCTGCTGGCACAGGGGATCGCCGCACGTGCGGACGGTGGCCCCACCGCGCGGCCGGACGACGGCCCTCAGTGCGATCTTCCCCTGCACCACCTCGACCTGGCGCAGGAACGTGCCCGTTCCCGCCGGGGCGTCGACCTCCAAGGCGGCCCCCGGGTGGAGGAGGAAGCCGTCGGTCACCTTCATCGTGCCCTCGGCCGACCGCATCTCGGTCACCAGCACGCCCGTGTCCGGAACGTAGTACTGCCTGGCCTCCCGGAGGTCTTCCGGCGCCAGGACCATCTGCCCGCCCCGGTCACGGTCGAGCAGGGCGCACACCAGCGGCGGCGAGTCGAACCGCGGCAGACACAGGAAGCCGACCGAGCCGTCGCGCGCCACCAGGGCACAGGTGGACCCGTCGCCGATGAGGCTGTGGTCCTCGATCGGCGGGTACCCCTCCCGGTAGGACAGCGGCCGCCACGCGTCCATGTCGTCATGCCTTCGTGACCGGAGGGAGGAAGTCGCCCACGAGCGTGCGGTGCCAGCGGGCCCGGGTCCGGCGCAGCTCGCGCCGGTCGGTGAACGCGTAGCGGTAGAGGCGTGCGCGGATGCAGGCGGGTGGAGCGTCGCGGAAGGGATTGTTCCGCAACAGCTTGAGGGTGGCCGGATCGTTGTCGAGGAGGCGTCCGACGAACGCCCCGAACCAGGGCCGCGCGTAGGCGGGGGAGATCGCCGCGAACCACATCAGCCAGTCGAGCCGCAGGTGGTACGGGGCCACCTGCGGCGGCAGCCGGCGCGGGTCCCCGGGTTTGGCCTTGAAGCCGTACTCCTTCCACACCGTTGCGTCGGTGATCTCCTGCTCGTCGGTGCCTTCGATCACCACCTCGTGCCGGACCCGGCCGATGCTGCCGAAAGCGCCGTAGGTGTTGACCAGGTGGAGCGGATTGAAGGACGTGTTCATCACCTGGTGGCGCGACAGCAGGTTCCGGACGGGCCAGTAACTCAGCAGGGCGACCACGACGGTGACCGCGAGCACGATGCCCTGGTACCACGCCGGCGGGGCGGCCAGGGCGGGTGGCGCGGGCAGCGGCAGGACTTCGGCGGCCAGGACCCCGTCGACCGCGGTGAACGCGAGCAGCATGGCCAGCCAGTTGAGCCAGGCGAAGTTGCCGGAGGCGACGAGCCACAGCTGCGTGACGACGATGAAGCCGGCGGCCAGGCTCGCGACCGGTTGCGGGGCGAACAGAGCCACCGGGACGACGAGCTGGGCCAGGTGGTTCGCTGCGGTCTCGACCCGGTGCAGCGGTCTGGGCAGGCGGTGGAAGAGCCGGCTGAGCGGGCCGGGCATCGGCTGGGTCTCGTGGTGGTAGTACAGGCAGGTCAGATCGCGCCAGCACGGGTCGCCGCGCACCTTGATCAGCCCGGCGCCGAACTCCAGACGGAACAGCAGCCAGCGCAGCATCCACAGCACCAGGACCGGGGACGCCGTGTGCTCGTTGCCCAGGAAGATCGCCAGAAAGCCCGCTTCCAGCAGCAGCGATTCCCACATGAAGGCGTACCAGGTCTGCCCGACATTGACGATAGACAGGTACAGCGCCCACAGGAGGGCCCACATCAGCATGCAAGCCCACAACGGCACACGGTCGGCCGCCCCGGCCACCAGCGCGGCGGAGAGCGCCACCCCCGTCCACGCGACGACCGCGAAGAACCGGTCCGAGTAGTGGAGGTGGAAGATGCTCGGCGACCGGCGAAAGGGCACGGCCGCCACGAAATTCGGCACCGGCTGCATGCCACGTTCCCCGATGAGCGCCCGGAACTGGTTGGCGGAGCTCAGGAAGGCGACGAAATACAACGCGGCCAGGCCCCGCTGGAAGATCAGTCTCCCCAGCCAGTAATGGTCGTCGGTGAACCACTCCACAGCAGCCCTCCCGCCTTCGTCATGGCGCTTGCCCGCGAATCGTCCGGGCCATTCCGGTGCGCGCCCCGTCATTCCGGTGCGCCCTCCCGCACTTCGTCAGGGCCGGCGGCTTGTGGAACGCCGGGGCCGGGCGGTTCATGGAAAGGGACGGGTTTCGCTCTTCGGGAGGCCGACGATGGCCCGCACACATCGCTTCCACGTGGATCTGGAGGGGCACTCCGTCACGGTTCTCCTGGAATGGCCCGGGCACGAGATCGAGGTCCTGGTCGACGGGAAGGTCGTGGCCTACCGCCGCAAGCCCGAGAGGCACGGCACGGTCCTGCACGCGGAGCTCCCCACAGCTCCGCCGCAGCCGCTCACCATCCTCGTCGAGGACATGGGTGACACGCCCTTCTGCTCCCTGGTGACCCCCGACGCCCGCTACCGCCGCTTCCTCATGCCCGAGGTGCCCCTGACGACGCGCGAGAGCGGAGGGTGGCGCCCCCGGAGGACGCTTCGCCGCGTGGCCCGGCAATTGCTCCGACGACTGCGCCGGTTCCTGCGCCGCCTGCGCGGGTGACACATGGCTCACGCGTGCGTGCGGAAACGAGAGAGGCGGGTCTCCAGTGATCAAGGTCGGGGGCGCGTGGTGGAGAGCCAGGTGACGGCGCGGTTGATGTCGCTCTCGGAGACGATGCCGACCAGGGCCCGTGTGGCGGGATCGAGGACCAGGACCCGGCGCTCGGCGGCGTCCTGCAGTCGCGGCAGCACCTCGCTGACGGACTCGTCGGGAGAGGCGGTGGCCACCTCGTCGAGCGGGCACATCACGTCACCGAGCGTGACCTGATCCCGCTGCTGCCACGGGATCCGGTCGATTCTGGCGGCCGTCACCAGGCCCACCGGTCTCCCCTCCTCGGCCACCACGGGAAATGCCGTGTGGCGGTGACGTCCGAAGGGAGCGGCCGCGAGGAACTCGTCGATCGTGGTCCCGGCGGGCACGGTGACCGGACCCGGGGTCATGATGCGGCCCACGGACACTCCCGCGAGAGTGGCACGCAGTTGTGCCTGTTGCCCCTCAGCGGTGGCGGCAGCGATCATGAATCCGCCGATCAGTGCCATCCACAGCCCTGTCAGGGTGCCGGTGACCAGCATGGACAGGAAGCCGTAGAGGACGAGCAGCCAGCCGAAGGCGCGGCCCGCGCCCGCCGCCACCACGGAGGCCCGCACCGGATCCCCCGTACGTTTCCACACGAAGGCCCTCAGCAGCCTGCCGCCGTCCAGGGGCGCGGCGGGGATGCTGTTGAACAGCGCGAGCATGATGTTGATCCCGGCCAGCCAGGCGAGGACCTCGACCAGCGGACTCGGGCCCGTGAGCACAGCGACCCCGGCGGCCAGGAGCACGAACAGGATGCCGAGTACGGCGCTGGTCAGCGGCCCCACGCCGGCGATGCGCACCTCCGCCTTCGGAGTGGGTGCCTCTCCCTTCAGCCGTGCGACGCCGCCGAGCATCCACAAGGTCATGCCCTCCACCTCGACACCATGGCGCTTGGCCACCACCGCGTGGGCGACCTCGTGCGCCAGCACCGACGCGAAGAACACGATGGCCGCCACCAGTCCCAGGGCCCAGTAGACGGCCGCGTGACGCCCTGGATACGCGTACGGCAGCCGTCCCTCGGCCAGGGAGATCGCCACCAGGGCGAAAATGACGATGACACTCCAGTTGACCGATACGCGTACGCCGGCAATCCGCCCCAGCTTGAACGTCTCGTTCACCGCCCGCCTCCCTTCCCTGACCGTCACCTACCCGGACCGGGCGCCGATCTGCACATGACCGTTTGTCTCCACAGCAACCGGATTCCCTCCGGTACAAATGGGTAAATTGCTGTAAAAGTCTGGTTGATCGGTCCGCCCCCTAAGTGAGGAGGGGCAGGCATGGAACCGTGGTCGATGTGGCTGATCGCCGCAGCGGTGCTGGCCGTCGCGGAGGTCTTCACCCTCACCGCCGCGCTGGGCCTGCTGGCGGCCGCCGCGTCGGTCACCGCCGTTTTCGCCGCCCTCGGCCTCCCGCTGCCGTTGCAGCTCTTGGCGTTCACCCTGGTCGCGACGCTCAGCCTGCTCTTCGTACGCCCCGTCGCGCTGCGCCACCTGCTCCCGCTCCAGGAGGCACGGTTCGGCGTGGACGCATTGGTCGGCAAGGCCGCCTACGTCGTCACCGAGGTCTCGGCGCGGGGCGGCAGGGTGCGCATCGACGGCGAGGAGTGGACCGCCCGCGCCTACGATGACACGCTGGTGATCCCTCCCGGCACGACCGTCGACGTCATGGAGATCAGCGGCAGCACCGCACTCGTATACCCCCGGGAGTGAACCATGGAAGCTTCGGCGCTCTTCGTCGTCGGCCTCATCGCCGCGATCTTCGCCGTCTTCACCGTGGTGCGGGCGGTGCGCATCGTCCCCCAGGCGCGCGCCCGCAACGTCGAACGGCTCGGTCGCTACCTCCGCACGCTGAAACCCGGTCTCAACGTCGTCATCCCCTACATCGACCGCGTCCATCCCATGATCGACCTGCGGGAACAGGTCGTCTCCTTCAAACCGCAACCGGTCATCACCGAGGACAACCTCGTCGTCGAGATCGACACCGTCCTGTACTTCCAGGTCACCGACCCGCGGGCCGCCGCCTACGAGATCGCGAACTTCCTGCAGGCGGTCGAGCAGCTCACGGTCACCACCCTGCGCAACGTCGTCGGCTCCATGGACCTGGAGAGGACCCTCACGTCGCGCGACACCATCAACAGCCAGCTCCGCGGCGTCCTGGACGAGGCCACGGGCAAGTGGGGGCTGAGGGTCAACCGAGTGGAGATCAAAGCCATCGACCCGCCGCAGTCGATCAAGGACGCGATGCAGAAGCAGATGCGGGCGGAGCGGGACAAGCGGGCCGCGATCCTGGCGGCCGAAGGACAACGGCAGTCGCAGATACTCACCGCCGAAGGGGACAAGCAGTCCGCCGTACTGCGCGCGGAGGGTGCCCGAACGGCCGAGATCCTCAAGGCGGAAGGCCAGTCCCGCGCCATCGACGAAGTGTTCCAGGCCGTGCACCGCAATGATCCGGACCCCAAGCTGCTCGCCTACCAGTACCTTCAGGTGCTGCCCCAGCTCGCCCAAGGCCCGGGCAGCACGTTCTGGGTGATCCCCGGCGAGGTCACCTCCGCGCTCCAGGCCATCTCCCGCGCCTTCGGCGAGGTGCTCCCGCAGTCGCCCGCCACGCGCGCGCGGTCCTCCTCGGAGGACAGGGCGGCCCAGGCCGCGGACGACGCGGCCCAGGCCGCGGAAGCCGCGGCGCAGGCCCTCGCGGACGCGGCCGAGGCCGAGCCCGGGCCGGGGCCCCTGCCGTAAGCGGGGTCCTGGTGTCCACAGCCCCACGCCCCGGGATTCCACCGCCGGGGGCCGTCGCCTGGTCGCCCTGCCCGCTTCCCGGGTCTTACGGGCCCGCGCTTCCCGTCGGACCACGGGAGGGCCGCCCCTCGTCGATCGTGAACAAATACACTCCTGAGCACGCGTGAGACAGTCGTAGGGCCTGGCCGGCGCTGTGTCACGGAGCGGGGCGCCGACCCCGGGAGCCGAGCTGCGGCGCCGGGCATCGACCAGCGACCAGACCGACGAGGGGACCCCGAGTGGGAAGCGCGAACACCGAGCCTGAGCCGCGCCAGCCCGTGATGGCCGACGTGGCACGGGTGGCCGGCGTGTCCCACCAGACGGTGTCGCGCGTCCTGAACGGTGCCCCGCACGTCCGGCCGGATACCCGGGACCGGGTGCTCGCCGCCATCAGGGAGCTCGACTACCGGCCCAACTCCGCGGCCCGTGCCCTGGTCACCCGGCGTTCGCAGACCCTCGGCGTCGTCAGCTTCGGCAGCGCGCTCTACGGCCCGGCCTCGATGCTGGACGGCATCGAGAAGGCCGCGCGCAGCGCCGGGTACTTCGTCAGCGTGGCGAGCCTGCGCTCGCTGGACAGCCGCTCCGTCCAGGAGGCCGTGGACCGGCTCCGTGACCAGGGCGTCGAGGGCATCGCGGTCATCGCGCCGCAGATCTCGGCGGTGAGCGCGCTGGCGAAGCTCTCGAGCGCGGTACCGGTGGTGGCTGTGGGGTCCGGAAGCCGGTCCCGGGTGCCGATGGTCGCGGTGGACAACGAGGCCGGCGCTCTGGCTGCCACCCGTCACCTGCTCGACCTCGGACACGCCACCGTGCACCATGTGGCAGGCCCGTCCGGCTGGCTGGAGACCATGACCAGGCAGGACGGCTGGCGCAAGGCGCTGGAGGCCGCGGGTGCCCCGGTGCCGAAGGTCCAGAGCGGGGACTGGAGCGCTCCCTCGGGCTACGAGGCAGGACTGAGGATCGCCACGGACCCGCTGGTCACCGCGGTGTTCTGCGCGAACGACCACATGGCGCTCGGCCTGCTCCGCGCGCTGCACGAGGCGGGCCGGGCGATCCCGGGCGACATCAGCGTGGTGGGCTTCGACGACATCCCCGAGGCCGCGTACTTCATTCCGCCGCTGACCACCGTCCGCCAGGACTTCGGGGAGCTGGGACGTCGCGCCGTCGAACTGCTGGTGGAGGAGCTCGCCGGCGTCGGCCATGCCCGCACCCACGTGTTGGTCCCGCCGGAGATGGTGCTGCGCCGCAGTGCGGGCCCGGCGGCCCGCCGGTAGGCGGCAACTCGCCCTTACGCCCGTTGAGTTCAACAGGCGAGGTGGACAGGTCACGTTTGGGTAACGGCGAAGCCGCCCCCTTGTCCGCTCGATTGTTAACGCTAACACTCGCCGGATGGGACGAGACCTGGCTCCACAAGGGACCGAAGTGACCCGTAGCCGTACCCACAGACGGATCGCCCTGGCGATCGCGCTGTTCGCGCTTCTCTGCACCACCCAGGCTCCGCCGGCGACGGCGGCCGCCGGACGGACGTACACCAACCCGGTGAAGACCCAGAAGGGCGCCGACCCCTGGCTGGAGTACTACAACGGCAACTACTACCTGGTGACGACCTCCTGGTCCTCCGAGATCACCATGCGCAAGTCGCCGACCCTGGCGGGACTGGCGACGGCTCCCAGCGTGCAGATCTGGAAGGACACCGCGGCCGCGCGCTGTTGCAACATCTGGGCGCCTGAGATCCACTTCTTCAACGGCCACTGGTACCTGTACTACGTCGCCGGCCAGGGCATCACCGACTACAACTCTACCCAGCGCCTGCACGTGGCCGAGAGCGCCGGCACCGACCCGATGGGCCCGTACACGTTCAAGAACGACCTGGGCGCGCCCGGTGACGACACCTGGCTGATCGATGGCAGCGTGCTGCGGGTGAACGGCGCGCTCTACCTGCTCGGCAGCGCGTTCGGCAACGGCACGCAGAACCTCGTCATCGCGCCGATGAGCAACCCGTACACCATGAGCGGCGCGCTCAGCGTGATCTCGACGCCGACCTACTCCTGGGAGAAGTCGGGTGCCTCCGTCAACGAGGGCCCGGAGCCGCTGTACCACGACGGCAGGACGTTCATCGTCTTCTCGGCGAGCTACTGCACCACCGCCGACTACAAGCTCGGCCAGCTCGAACTGACCGGCACCAACCCGTTGTCGGCGTCCTCGTGGACCAAGAAGGCGACGCCGGTCTTCCAGCGCGACGACACCGCGGGTGTCCACGGGCCGGGCCACAACGGGTTCTTCACCTCGCCGGACGGCACGGAGAACTGGATCGTCTACCACGCCAACGACTCGGCGAGCGGAGGCTGCGACAACAACCGCACCACGCGGGCACAGAAGTTCACCTGGAACGCGGACGGCACGCCGAAGTTCGGGGCTCCCGTCGCGACCGGCACCGCACTGGCCGGGCCGTCGGGTGAGACGGCGGCGACCCCGACCTCGTACACGCTGGTGAACCGCAACAGCGGCAAGTGCCTCGATCTGGAGAACGGTTCACCGGCCGAAGGGGCGAACGTCCGGCAGTGGAGCTGCAACGGCGCCGACGCGCAGAAGTGGCGGATCGAGGACCAGGGCGACGACACCAGCCGCCTGGTCAACGTGGCGAGCGGCAAGGTCCTGGACGTCGCGGACTGCTCCGGCTCCAACGGCGCCGACATCCGGCAGTGGTCGTGGCTGAACAACACCTGTCAGAGGTTCCGCATGGTCGTCACCGACACCGGCTGGGTCCGCCTGGTAAACGCCGCCACCGGCAAGGTCGCCGACGTCAGCGACTGCGGTACCGCCGACGGCACCCACGTCCGCCAGTGGACCTGGCTGAACAACGCCTGCCAGCAGTGGCAGCTCAAGGCCAACTGACCTCGCACAGGAGGAGACACCACCGTGACCCGCACCCGCCTGATCTCCGGCGCCCTCACCGCCGCCGCGGCCCTGTTGGCCGGACTGGCGCTGCCCGCACCCGTCCAGGCCGCCGTTCCCGCATCGCCCGCCGTCTCGCACACCAACCCCCTGGTTAAGCAGCGAGCCGACGCCCAGATCTACAAGCACACAGACGGCTCCTACTACTTCACCGCCACGGTCCCCGAGTACGACCGCATCGTCCTGCGGCGCGCGAAGACCATCCAGGGCCTGTCCACCGCCCCCGAGACGGTGATCTGGACCAAGCACGCCACCGGCGCGATGGCGAACCACATCTGGGCGCCGGAGATCCACTTCATCGACGGCAAGTGGTACGTCTACTTCGCCGCCGGCAGCTCCGAAGACGCCTGGAAGATCCGGATGTACGTCCTGGAGAGCTCCGGCGCCGACCCGCTGACCGGCAGCTGGACCGAGAAGGGCCAGATCTCCACCCCGATGGACAGCTTCGCGCTGGACGCCACCACCTTCGTCGTGGGCGGCACCCGCTACCTCAGCTGGGCCCAGAAGGACCCGGCGATCGCCACCAACTCCAACGTCTACATCGCCAAGCTGTCGAACCCGTGGACCCTCGCCGGCACACCGACCCGGCTGACGGTGCCCACCTACGGCTGGGAGACCGTCGGCTATAAGGTCAACGAGGGCCCGGCGTTCATCCAGCGCGGCGACAAGGTCTTCCTGAGCTACTCCGCCTCCGCGACCGACAGCAGCTACTGCCTCGGCCTGCTCTCCGCCCCGGCGTCCGGCAACCTGCTCGACGTGGCCTCCTGGAGGAAGAGCCCGACCCCCGTCTTCACGAGCAACGTCGCGACCGGCCAGTACGGGCCGGGCCACAATCAGTTCACCACGTCCGAGGACGGCAAGAGCGACATCCTCGTCTACCACGACCGCAACTACCGGGACATCACCGGCGACCCCCTCGACGACCCCAACCGCCGCACCCGTGTCCAGAAGCTCTACTGGAACGCCGACGGCACTCCGAACTTCGGCATCCCGGTCGCGGACGGAGCCACGCCCAAGCGGCTGTCCTCCTCCAACTACCCGGACCACTACATCCGCCACTTCGGCTTCCGGGCGAAGCTGGAGCCGAACGTCACCAACCTGGCGGACTCCCAGTTCCGCACCGTGCCCGGGCTCTCCGGCAGCGGCACGGTCTCGCTGGAGTCGGCCAACTTCCCCGGCCACTACCTGCGCGGCAAGAACGGTGAGGTATGGGTCGAGAAGAGCGACGGCACCACCGCCTTCAAGGACAGCGCCAGCTTCCACCAGCGCGCGGGCCTCGCCGACGCGGCGGGCGTCTCCTACGAGTCGTACAGCGCGGCGGGCCACTACCTGAGGCACTTCGACTTCCTGCTCCACGTCCAGCCCGTCACCACCACGCTCGCCAGGGCCGACGCCACCTTCCACCAGCAGTGACAGCCGTACGGCCGGGTCAGGAGCCGACCTTGCGCTTGTTGTAGACATCGAAGCCGACGGCGGCCAGCAGGACCAGGCCCTTGATGACCTGCTGGTAGTCGGTGCCGATGCCCACCAGGGACATGCCGTTGTTGAGGACGCCGAGCACCAGGCCGCCGATGATGGCGCCGAGTACGGTGCCGACGCCGCCGCTGGCGGAGGCGCCGCCGATGAACGCGGCGGCGATGGCCTCCAGTTCGAAGTTGATGCCTGCCTGCGGCGTACCGGCGTTGAGTCGCGCCGCGAAGACCATGCCGGCGAGCGCGGCCAGTACGCCCATGTTCACGAAGGCCAGGAAGACGACGCGCTTGCTCTTGACGCCCGACAGCCTCGCCGCGGCCTCGTTCCCACCGATCGCGTAAGTGTGGCGTCCGAGGATGGAGTTGCGCATCAGATAGCCGAAGGCGAAGAGCAGCACGCCCAGGATCAGCAGCACGATCGGGAAGCCGTGGTAGCTGGCCAGCAGCAGGGTGAACACCAGCACCGCGGCGGTGATGGCCGCGAGTTTCGCCAGGAAGAAGCCCATCGGGAGCAGGTGGAGACCGTAGCGGGCGGCCTGCCGTCGGCCCCGGATCTCCTGGAGGACGGCCAGCGCGAGGACGACCAGCCCGAGCAGCAGGGTCAGGTTGTGGTAGTTGGTGCTCGGCCCGACCTCCGGGAGGAAACCGCTGCTGATCTTCTGGAAGCCCTTGGGGAACGGCGCCACCGACTGGCCCTGCAGCATGATCTGGGTGCCGCCGCGGAACAGCAGCATGCCCGCCAGGGTGACGATGAAGGAGGGGATGCCGACGTAGGAGATCCAGAAGCCCTGCCAGGCCCCGGCCGCCGCCCCGATCAGCAACCCGGCGGTGAGGGCCACCGGCCACGGCATGTCGTGCCTGACCATCATCACGGCCGCGGCCGCGCCGACGAAGGCGGCCAGTGAACCGACCGAGAGGTCGATATGACCGGCGATGATGACGATCATCATGCCGATCGCGAGGATCAGGATGTAACCGTTCTGCTGAATCAGATTGGTGACGTTGAGCGGCTTCAGCAGCGTGCCGTCGGTCCAGATCTGGAACAGCACGACGATGAGCGCCAGCGCGACCAGCATGCCGTACTGGCGGACGTTGCCGCGCAGGGTCCGCACCAGCAGGGCGGCGGCGCCACCGCGCTCCGGCCCCGCGGGCGCGGCCGCCCTGGTCTGCGAGATGTCCTTGGTCTCTGTCCGGGCCATGCCCTACACCTGCTCGTCGTCGAGTGCCGCGCTCACGGTCATGAGTCGCATGAGTGATTCCTGGGTCGCGTCCGCGCGGTCCACCTCGCCGGTGAGCCGCCCCTCGGCCATCGTGTAGATGCGGTCGCACATGCCGAGCAGCTCGGGCAGCTCGGAGGAGATGAACAGCACCGCCTTGCCCTGGGAGGCGAGTTCGGCGATCACCGCGTAGATCTCGGCCTTGGCGCCGACGTCGATTCCCCGCGTGGGTTCGTCGAGGATCAGCACCTGCGGCTCGGAGAAGATCCACTTGCTGAGGACGACCTTCTGCTGGTTGCCGCCGCTCAGCTTTCCGGTCTCCGCGAAGACCGAGGGGGCCTTGATGCCCATGGTCCTGCGGAAGGACTCCGCCACCCGCGTCTCCTCGTGCTCGTTGACCCAGCCGCGCCGGGAGACCTTGCCGAGTGCGCTCAGCGAGATGTTGCGGCTGATGTCGTCCATCAGGTGGAGCCCGAGGTGTTTGCGGTCCTCGGTGACGTACGCGATCCCGTGGCCGATCGCCTCGGGGACGGTGCGGGTGCGGATCTCCCTGCCGTCCAGCACGACCCGGCCGCCCGCGTAGCGTCCGTACGAGCGGCCGAAGACGCTCATGGCCAGCTCGGTGCGGCCCGCGCCCATCAGGCCCGCGATGCCGACGATCTCGCCGCGCCGTACGTTCACCGAGACGCCGTCGACCACCTTGCGCTGCTGGTCGATCGGGTGGTGGACGGTCCAGTCCTCCACGGCGAAGGCGACCTCGCCGATCTCCGCGGTGCGCTCGGGGTAGCGGTGTTCGAGGTCGCGGCCGACCATGCCCCGGATGATCCGGTCCTCGGAAATGCCCTCCGTGCCGACGGCGATGGTCTCGATGGTCCGGCCGTCGCGCAGGATGGTGACGGAGTCGGCGACCCGGGCGATCTCGCCCAGCTTGTGCGAGATGATGATGCAGGAGATGCCCTGGGCCCTGAGCTCCAGGATGAGGTCGAGCAGCTTGCGGCTGTCCTCGTCGTTCAGGGCGGCCGTGGGCTCGTCCAGGATCAGCAGCTTGACCTCCTTGGCGAGCGCCTTGGCGATCTCGACCAGCTGCTGCTTGCCCACGCCGATGTCCGCGACCCGGGTGTGCGGGCTCTCGTGCAGGCCGACGCGCTGCAACAGGGCCCTGGCGTGGGTGAGGGTCTTGTTCCAGCTGATGATGCCGCGGGAGGCGTGCTCGTTGCCGAGGAAGATGTTCTCGGCGATGGACAGGTAGGGCACCAGGGCGAGCTCCTGGTGGATGATCACGATGCCGCGCCGTTCGCTGGACCGGATGTCCTTGAAGGCGCAGTGCTCGCCCTGGAACACGATCTCGCCCTCGTAGGAGCCGTGCGGATGGACCCCGCTCAGCACCTTCATCAGGGTGGACTTGCCGGCGCCGTTCTCGCCGCAGACGGCGTGGACCTCGCCGGGGGCGACGCTCAGATTGACGTCCGAGAGCGCCTTGACGCCGGGGAAGGACTTGCTGATCGAACGCATCTCGAGGACGGGTCCGGCCATGGCGGTGCATCCGTATCTCTGGGGGCGGGCCGGCGGCGGACTCTTCTGGACGGTCCGCCGCCGGCGCCGCCGACTCGATGTGGCCCGGGGGTTCGCCTGCTACTTGAGCTGGTCGGCGGTGTACTGCCCGCCGTCCACCAGCACCTTCCGGACGTTCTCCTTGTCCACGCTGACCGGCTGCAGCAGGTAGGCCGGGACCACCTTGGCGCCGTTCTCGTACTGCTTCGTGTCGTTCACCTCGGGCTTGCCGCCGGTGAGCAGCGCGTCGCCCATCTGCACCGCGACCTTGGCCAGCTCGCGGGTGTCCTTGTAGACGGTCTGGGTCTGCTCGCCCGCGAGGATGGACTTCACCGAGGCCAGTTCGGCGTCCTGCCCGGTGACGATCGGCAGCGGCTTGCCCGCCCCGCCGTAGCCGACGCCCTTGAGCGAGGACAGGATGCCGATCGAGATGCCGTCGTAGGGCGAGAGCACCGCGTCCACCCGGGCGGAGGTGTACGACTTGCTCAGCAGGTTGTCCATCCGGGACTGGGCGAGGCCGCCGTCCCAGCGCAGCGTGGCGACCTGGTTGAAGCCGGTCTGCCCGCTCTGGACGACCAGCTTCTTCTCGTCCACGTATGGCTGGAGCACGCTCATCGCGCCCTGGAAGAAGAAGGTGGCGTTGTTGTCGTCCGGCGAGCCCGCGAACAGCTCGACGTTGAACGGGCCCTTGCCGCCCTTGAGGTCCAGCTTGTCGACGATGTACGTGCCCTGGAGGACGCCGACTTTGAAGTTGTCGAAGGTCGCGTAGTAGTCGACGTTCTCGGTGCCGCGGATCAGGCGGTCGTACGAGATCACGGGGATCTTGGCATCGGCGGCCTTCTGGAGGACGTCGGTGAGCGAGGAGCCGTCGATGGCGGCGACGACCAGCAGTCTGGCGCCCTTGGTGATCATGTTCTCGATTTGCGAGACCTGGTTCTCGACGACGTTGTCGCCGTACTGGAGGTCGGTCTTGTAGCCCTTGGCCTGGAACTGCTCGACCATGTTGCTGCCGTCGTTGATCCAGCGCTCCGACGACTTGGTGGGCATCGCGATGCCGATGAGACCGCCCTTGGTGTCACCGCCGCTCGCGCCGTCGCCGACGCCGTTGGCGCTCTGGCCGCAGGCCGCCAGTGTCAGCGTGAGGCCCGCAGCAGCGAAGCCCATCGAAACCTTGCGCACAATTCCTCCAGTGGTATGCCGCGATCGGCGGGACCTCGGGTCTGGCCTGGCGTGACCTGAGTGTTAACGCTCACACAAACGGCGTCAAGGGCCTTGGGAGGAGACTTCCGCCTGGTAGGTGCGACGCGGGCCTGGAGCGGTGAGCGCTAGTATTGTGAGCGTTAACATTTCCGCGCGACGGTACATGGGCGGCTGTCCCGAGGCCGGCCGCGCCGCGCTCATTGACGTGCTCATGGCCCCGCTCTAGGGTAGTAAGCGCTTTCTGAATCTCGTCGAGAGAGCCGCATGCCGTTCCTGCGAAGGGACGGCCGAAAGGCGCAAGGGCGCCTGAACGGCCTGGATGTGACACCTTCATTCACGCCCATGGCCGCTGCCCGCGTAGCAAGCGCTTTCATTTCTTGGTCGAGAGCCGCACTGTCATGCCTGCATGCAGGCGACCACGGAGAAAGAACGAGGCCCCCCATGAAACCGAGATCCACCCCGTCCTTACTCGTATGCGCCGCCCTCGCGGTCGGCGCGTTCGTGGCGCTGCCCGGTGGCACGGCCGCAGCTGCCGCCGTCCGCTACGAGGCCGAGAGCTCGCCGGCAGTCTGTACCGGCACCATCGACTCCGACTGGGCCGGCTACTCCGGCAGCGGATTCTGCAACGGCGGCAACGCGGTCGGCGCCTACGCACAGTTCACCGTCAACGCCCCCACCTCGGGCACCGCGACACTGAAGGTCCGCTTCGCCAACGGGACCGCCACCGCGAGGCCCGCGGCCGTCACGGTGAACGGCTCGGCGGCCACGTCGTCGTCGTTCGAGAGCACCAGCACGTGGGCGACGTGGGCGACGAAGACGCTCTCGGTGCCCGTCAGGTCGGGCAGCAACACCATCCGGCTCAGCCCCACCACCTCCGCCGGCCTCCCCAACATCGACTCCCTTGACGTCGAGGCGGACGGCACCACCCCGCCACCGGCGGGTACGGCGCTGTACGTGGCGCCCAACGGCAGCGACAGCGCGGCAGGCACGCAGGCGGCCCCGACGACGCTCACCTCGGCGATCAGTCGCGTCCCTGCCGGCGGGACGATCTATCTGCGCGGCGGGACGTACCGCTACTCCCAAACGGTCACCATCCCGCAGGGCAAGAACGGAACTTCGAGTGCCCGCACACAGCTGTCCGCCTACCCCGGTGAGCAGCCGGTGCTGAACTTCTCGGCCATGAGTGAAGATCCGGCGAACCGCGGGCTTGCCGTGAACGGGTCGTACTGGCACGTCAAGGGCATCGTCGTCGAGCGCGCCGGTGACAACGGGATCTTCGTCGGCGGCAGCAACAACGTCTTCGAGCGCACGGTGACGCGCTTCAACCGGGACACCGGGCTGCAACTCTCGCGGATGGCCTCCACCACCCCGCGCGACCAGTGGCCCTCCAACAACCTCGTCCTGAGCGCGGAGTCGCACGACAACGCCGACTCCGACGGCGAGGATGCCGACGGTTTCGCGGCGAAGCTCACTGTCGGTCCCGGCAACGTCTTCCGCTACGCCGTGGCCCACCACAACATCGACGACGGCTGGGACCTCTACACCAAGACCGACACCGGCCCCATCGGTCCGGTCACCATCGAGGACTCCCTCGCCTACGGCAACGGCACCCTCTCCGACGGCACCGTGAACTCCAACGGTGACCGCAACGGCTACAAGCTCGGCGGCGAGGACATCAAGGTTGACCACGTCATCCGGCGCAGCATCGCCTACCGCAACGGCAAGCACGGGTTCACCTACAACAGCAACCCCGGCACCATGTCGGTGTCGGACAACATCAGCATCGACAACGCCCAGCGCAACTATTCGTTCGACGACGGCACCTCGGTGTTCCGCAACAACGTCTCGTGCCGCAGCGGCAGCGGCACGAACGACAGGACCATCGGCGACGCCGACAGCTCGAACCAGTTCTGGTCCGGTGCCAACGGGTCCCGGTGCTCCTCCTATGCCGGCGCCCTGAACTGGTCCTTCGCTGCTGATGGCCGCCTCGCCGTCACGTTCGGCGGCCGGTCGGTATCTCCGTAGCCAGTCGTCGCATCGCCGTCCCGGGCAGGTCCGTCCGGTTCGGTCCGGATGGACCGGCCGGCCGGCCTCCGCGAACGCCCGCCTCAGTCGGGGCCCGCCCAGTCGAAGGTGATGTGCTTGCTGGACTTGCCCTCCCGGCTCCAGTAGAAGCCGAAGGCATCGGCGCGGTCCGCCGTGGAGCGGCCCCAGGTCGCGACCTGTCCCGGCCCGGTCTCCGAGCCCGGCAGGTTGGTCGACTGGACCCGCGCGCCCTCCGGAGTGGTCGGTCCGGTGAGTGCCACGCCGTTCGCCTCGACCCGGCCGGGGATCGTGGCCCGCCAGCCGCCGAGGTCCTCGTCGACCTCGATCTGGATGGGGGCGAAGTCCATGCCCCGCATCTCGGCGGCCATCATGCCCACCATTTCGGCGGGCCAGCTGCCGGCCTGGCCACCGAAGATCATCTGCAGGGCTTCACGCTGTGCGTCGTCGGCGCGCTCGTCGAGGAACACCGCCGCGTAGGAGTCGGTGTGCTCGGCCCACACATTGCCGACGAAGGAGCCGAGCATCACCACGTTGAGGCCGTCCAGCGGCACATCACCGTAGTTACCCTCGCGTATGTGCCAGGCCAGGACGCCATCGCATTCACCGTAGGTGGGCAGCTGGGCAAAGGAGCAAGGGCAAGGGACATTGCACCTGCACGTGTCGAACCAGTCTCCGGCCGCGTGCCATCTCGGAACGGTCGTGGTCGTCTCGGACATCTCGTCGCCTCCTCGTCGCCTCCTCGTGTCCCGCGCAGGCGGGGATCACGTCGGCGATCGCCGCGCCGAGCCGGACGTCAACAGGCGTTGTGTGAGTCACTCAATTCTCCTCCCGCCGCCATGGGGGCGAAAGCCCGGGCGGCGGCTCCGGGCGCGGCACGCGCGTGCGCCTCCGGACGAGGCAAGGCGTGATCTGTACACCCTCCGGGGACACCTCTAGCCTTGAAGGAGGAGGACTCCCGGGGGCGGACAACTACCCGTGGAGCAGGTCGATCATGGAGGCTCGCACCGCGCCAAGGGGCAGCGGGGCGTCCTGCGACGCCGTTGCCCGGGGCCGGTGCACCTTCGTGTCCCCCGGTGTGTTCGCTCCGCCGGCCGCTCGTTCCCCACCCGCCGCTCTCGACGCCCAGCGTCGTCCGCGCCATCGGACGACGGCAACCGTCAAGGCCATCGGGAGCAGTCATGACGTGGAGTATTTCCGGCAACTACCTGGCGGGTTGCTCATGCGCGGTCGTGTGCGGCTGCGCCGTCGACGCGACGCCACGCGACCCGCAGGGGCGTGAGGAATGCCTCGGCTGCGCCGCCTTCCATGTGGAAGAAGGGCGCCTGGACGATGTGGACCTGTCCGGGGTGGACTTCGTCCTCTACAACCACTTCCCCTCCAACCTCACCTCCGGCAACTGGAAGGTCGCGTTCGTCATCAACGACGGGGCCACCGACGAACAAGCCGATGCTCTGGAACGCATCGTGTCCGGACGCGAAGGCGGTGCGTTCGGCGAACTTTCGCAGTTCTACGGCGAAATCCTGGGCGTGGAGCGGGCGAGCATCTCGCTGTCGGACGGTGAGACGCCGCGACTCAGCGTCGCCGGGAAGACCGAGCTGTCGTTCGAACCGCTCAGGGGGCCGGACGGTGGGCCCACGACGATGAAGAACGCGATGTTCGGCTTCGCTCCGGAATTCACGCTGGGCCGCACCACCGGTAACTCGAACGCCTTCGGGCTGTCGTTCGACGCCGCGTACGGCGAGACGTCCGACTACGCCTTCTCCAGCGAAGCGCCTGAGGGGGCGCCCACCGGACGGGGTTGAGTCAACCGGGCAACGATCGATTTCGTGGCTGGCGCGGGAGGAGGGCCGTGCGGGCCGCCTCCCGCGCAGGCGCACGGCGATCCCGCGCGGGCGCACGGTGATCGCTCATCGCGTCCAGCCGGACATCTCGTCCATGTGCGAGTCGGACATCTCCAGGCCGGGCAGCAGCCAGTCCTGGAAGGGGGCGAGCACGGCCAGGACGAGGAACACGAGGCCCACGGCCCAGGCGAGCCAGGGCCCCTGCCGCCAGAGTTTCTCCAGGAAGATCACGGCCGCCAGCCCTGCCATCACGGCCACGTTCATGACCCCGAGCGGGATCAGGACGATCATCAGTCCCCAGCAGCAGCCGACGCAGTAGAGCCCGTGGTGCATGCCCACCCGCAGGTCCTTGGCCCAGGGCCGGAAGCGTGAGTACTGGAGAAGCTGGAACATCGGGTTACGGCAGTGCCGCAGGCAGACGCGTTTCAGCGGCCCGAACTGCTGAACCGCCGCGAGGAGGAACACGCCGGCGCCGATCCAGCGGGCCGTCCCCGGATCGCGGTCCGCCAGGTGCCCGGCCGCGGCCAGGGCGCCGTAGGCGAGCAGGCCGAACGCGGTCCACGCGAGGAGATAGCCGCCCACGAACTCGGCGATCCGGAGCACGCGGGCGGATCCCGCCGAGCGGCGGTTGATCCCCCGCACCCACGTGATGGCCACCGGCGCCACCGAGGGCAGCATCATGGCCGCCATCATGACCACCCAGAGCAGCAGGAAGAGGGGGAGCGCCAGACCCATGGTGCCGGGCTCCATCCCCATGTGACGGGACTGGCCGACGGTGAGCACCCACGCCAGGGCCGCGATCAGCACCATCAGGACCCACGCGACGCCCAGATCGCGCGCCGGCAGGAGAACTCCCGGTCGCGTGGGCGCCGGCGGCGCCGGGCGCAGGTGCGGCATGGAACGCCTCCCAAGGACGTGAGACGTGAGCCGTCCTGGCGGGGCTGAGACGGGTCGGACGACACCTCCAGCAGATCACAGAACGGGGAGGCCCAAAACCTGGGGGCCGGCCGGGAGCAGGGCCGGCTCAGGTCTTCCCGTACTCGTCGTGGCGGCGCAGCCAGAACATCTCCTCGCCGTCCTCGTGGCGGCCCATCGGCGTGCGGTCGAGGAGGCCGTAGTAGGGCATGGCCAGTTCGAGGCCGCGCGCGGTGGTGACGTACGTCCGGTAGACGGTGCCCTCCGACAGCGCGTAGGAGCTCAGCCCGGGCCCCTCGGTGACGTACCCGAGCACGTCCGTGCCGGACGCCGCCGCCATCCGGCTCACGGTCGGCGGGATCTCGCCGTCGAGGAACGGCCTCAGCTCCTCCTCGGTGTACAGGAAGCCGAGGTCGCGGTGGAAGTCGCTGCCGACGGTGGAGACCCAGTCGAAGCTCCAGCCCATCCGCTTCCTGTAGGCGAGGAGCTTGTCGAGCGGCGCCCGCGAGGAGCAGACGAGGGTGACGTCGCGGGCCTTGAGGTGGACCACGTTGGGGTCGAGGGTGTCCGCGATCGAGGAGCAGACCGTACATCCGGCCTCGTACGGCGGGCCGAACATGAAGTGGTAGACGAGCAGCTGCGAGCGCCCGTCGAAAAGGTCCGCGAGCGACTTGGTCCCGGCCTCGGTCTCGAAGCTGTAGTCCTTCACCACCGGCACCCAGGGAAGCTCCCGCCGCCTGCGCGCGAGCTCGTCGCCGCGTCGGGTGAGTTTCTTCTCCTCCACGAGCAGCTCGTCCCGGGCAGCCTCGAATTCCTCCTGCGTGCCGACCCTGTGCTCGGGCATGGCCTTTCCCTCCTGTGTGGGAGCAGAACACCGCATCGCTGTCAGCCGTGCCCGCACCGGCGTACCCGTCCCGGCCCCCGTCCCGGCCCTACGTCCACCATGCACAGAACCCCCGTGGTGCCGCACACCGACTCGGCGAGGCACGGGCCGAGCCGTCCGGTCCGTTCCTCTCCACGGCGCATTTCGCACCGCAGAACGCCCGCGGTGTCCGGATAATGGATGGAGCGGCGAGTGGAAGGGGACGTCTCGTGCCATCGGCGCGGCCGGGGGGCGAGAAGGCTCACGGCCCGTTCTGGTCCGAGCCGGGGGTGCTGCTCCAGCATGTGCCCGTAGCCGTCTTCGGTATCGATGACGGCGATCTCGTCTGTTACTGGGGGCCGGGCGCGACGGACCTCTTCGGGTACGACTCCGCCGCGATCCTGTCGAAGCCGGGCGCTCTCCTCTTCGCCGACGCGCCCCCGGGCGCGTCCGATCCGTGCGCCTCGCTGACGGAGCGAGGCCGGACCCAGGGGTACTGGAGGGGTCGGCTGCCGGCCCGGCATCGTGACGGCACCGTCTTCGACTGCGGCTTCCGGGCCTTCTCCATGACCGGAACCGGTGGACCTTCGATGGTGATGGTCCTGGCGAGCCGTAGTGACGAGCTCGATCGGGTCAAGACCAACCTCGCCTTCCTCGACGCCCTCTTCGAGACCTGCCCCATCGGCCTGGTCATGCTCGACCCGGACCTCCGGTACGTTCACCTCAACCAGGCGCTCGCCGATATGGACGGCCTCCCGATCGAGGCGCACCTCGGGCGGCGCATGGACGAAGTCATGATCATGTCCGACGGCGGCGAGTACGAGCGCCTGCTCCGCGCCGTCGCGCTGGGCGGAGCGCCGGTCGTGGGGGCGCTGGTGGGCATGCGCACGCGGGGGCATCCGGACCGTGACCAGGTGCGGTCGGTGAGTTTCTTCCCCCTCAGCCAGGCGGTCGGCTCGCGCCCCGGAGTGGGCGGGCTGATGCTCGACGTGACCGACCGGGAGCAGGCCATCCTGGAAGCCACCGCCAACCGTCGGCGGCTGGCTCTGCTGGACGGGGCCTCCACGCGGATCGGGACCACCCTGGACGTGAACGTCACCGCCCAGGAGCTGGTCGACGCGTCGATGCCGGACTTCTGCGACGGCGCCGTGGTCGAAGTCGTGGAGTGGATGGACGAGACGGAGGACTTTGACCCGGCGCGGCCGCTCTTCACCCGCCGGATCGCCTCCGGAACGATCCTGCCCCCTCCGGCCACCGAGCTCGTGAGCGGAGTGGAGTCGGTGCGGTATCCGCCCGGCTCCGTCATCCACGACATGCTGAGGACCGGTCGCGCCATCTCCGCCGCGGTGGACGAGGAGTTCGTGGCCCGGACCGTCCTCACCGAGTCACGCGCACGACTCATGGTCGAGAGCGGTGTGGCCTGCGTTCTCGTCGCCCCGCTCATCGCCAGGGGCACGGTCCAGGGAATCGCCATGTTCGGCCGGTCCGCGGGCCGGCCGGCCTTCACCCGGGAGGATGTCAGCCTGGCCGGGGAGCTCGCCTCGCGCGCCGCGATCTGCCTGGACAACGCCCGCCTCTACAGCCGCGTCCAGGACATCGCCCTCACCCTGCAGCGGGCGCTGCTGCCGACCGCGCTGGCGACCAGCCCGTACGTGGAGGTGGCCCACCGGTACGTGCCCGGCAGCCGGATCACCGAGGTCGGCGGTGACTGGTACGACGTGATCGACCTGCCCGACGGCCGGGTCGCCCTCGTGGTGGGCGACGTGATGGGGCACGGGGTGTCGGCCGCCGCGGCCATGGGCCGCCTTCGTATCACCACCAAGGCTCTGGCCCGGCACCACAGCGAGCCCGACGACCTGCTCACCGAGCTCGACGCTTGTGCCCAGGAGGCCGGCATCG
This sequence comes from Streptomyces sp. NPDC028910, assembly GCF_055564955.1. Taxonomy (NCBI): domain Bacteria; kingdom Bacillati; phylum Actinomycetota; class Actinomycetes; order Kitasatosporales; family Streptomycetaceae; genus Streptomyces; species Streptomyces sp. NPDC028910. The sequence goes on from NZ_JBVHVF010000016.1 coordinate 130,061, forward strand.
AGCTGGCGACGTGCCTGTACATCGTCTACGACCCGAAGAGCGGACGCGCCCGCATCGCCAGCGCCGGCCACCCCCCGCCCCTGGTCCTGCGGCCGGACGGCACGGTGGAGACCCTCGACGACGTTCTGGGAGTCCCGCTCGGCGTCGGCGGCCGGCCGTTCCGGTCGATCGAGATAGAACTCCCCGGAAACGCGGTTCTCGCCCTCTACACCGACGGCCTGATCGAGACCCGTGGCGGTGACCTCGACGTCGGCCTGAAGGCACTGCGCGCCGAACTGGGCAGAGCCCCGGGAGGGCTGGAAGCAATGGCCGACCGCGTTCTCACGAGCCTGCTCCCCACCCCGCCGGCCGACGACACGGTTCTCGTCCTCGCCCGCGTCCGCCGCGCCCCTTGAGGAGGTGTGTCGCGTGTGCGTCCGAAGGGCGGAACCGGGCGCCGCGCCCCGGTCCTCAGCTCGGGGCGACGGCCCCGGCCCAGCCGCGGCTGACGGTCGCTCTCGCCTTCTCCGTCTGTGCCTCCGTCGGAAACGCCGGCGTGCCCTCCACCGTCGGCAGTTTCTCCGCGGCGGCCTTGTCGAGGGTGCCGTCCTTCTCCATGGCGTCCATGAGCACGGGGCGCGCATAGGCGCCGAGCCGCATGTTCTGGCCTTCCGGACTGAAGACGTACTCCTGCCACAGACGTGCCGCCGCGGGGTGCGGGGCGTCCTTGTTCACCCCGTTCGCGTAGTACTCGGCGAAGCTGCCGTCGAAGGGGATGGCGGTCCGCCAGTCGACGTCCGTGCCCTTCGCGCGGAATTCGTCGGCGTATCCGAGGTTGAGGTAATCCCAGTCGATGCTGATGGGGGTCTGGCCCTTCGCGATCGTGGCCGGGGTGGATTCGACCGGGATGAAGTTGCCGTTCTTTCTGAGCTCGGCGAAGAAGTCGATGCCGGGCTGGATGTCGTCGAAGGAGCCCCCGTTCGCCAGGGCCGCCGCATAGACGCCGGCGAAGGCCGAGCCGGACTTGGTGGGGTCGCCGTTGAGCGCGACCTGGCCCTTGTACTCGGGCTTGCGCAGATCGGCGAAGGTCGAGGGGCAGGTCCTGACGCGCTTGGCGTCACAGCCGATCGAGATGTACCCGCCGTAGTTGTTGTACCAGCGGGCCCGCGGGTCCTTCTGTTCCTTGGGGATCCGGTCGTACGCGGCGACCTCGTACGGAGCGAGCAGGCCCTGCCGGGCCGCGGACTGCGCGAACGAGCCCCCCACGTCGATCACGTCGGGGGCGCGGCCCCCGCCCCTGTGCTCCTTCAGGGCGTCGATCTCGTCCTGGCTGGTACCTTCCGGGTTCTCCACCATGACCTTGATCCCGTACTTCTTCTCGAAGCCGTGGATCAGGGCGCCGTAGTTGGCCCAGTCGCCCGGGAGGGCGATCGTGTTGAGCGAGCCCTCCTTCTTCGCCGCTGCGGTCAGTGCCGCCATGCCGCCGGCGTCCGCGGCGGAGGTGGCGACCGCGGGCGCTCTGGGCGCGGGGGTGGGTTTGTCCCCGCAGGCGCCGAGGGGCGCCGCCGCAAGGGCCAGGCAGACGGCGACGGAGGCTGTCCGGAGACGGGATACGGGCACGAAGGCTCCATAACGGGCGGTCGCGTACTGATCGAGGCCAGCGTACGTTCGCAGGCCTCGGCAGCGCAGTCCCGGAGGGTGGTGTCCGCTCTCCGCCCTGCGGCTGCCGTACCGGCGCGTGTCAGAACCCCTCGTCGTCCCCCCACGCGGCCAGGAGCGACTCCCCGAGATCCATCGCGGGCGGTGCGGCCCCGTCGTGGAGGGCCTGCTCACTCCAGATGATCTTGCCGCGGGCGGTGTAGCGGGTGCCCCAGCGCTCGGCGAACTGCGCGACGAGGAACAGGCCGCGGCCGCCCTCGTCGGTGGCCTCGGCCCGGCGCGGGTGCGGGGAGGTACTGGACCCGTCGGCGACCTCGCAGATCAGGCTGCGGTCGTACAGCAGCCTCACCCCGATGGGCTCGGTGCCGTAGCGGATGGCGTTGGTGAGCAGCTCGCTGAGGATGAGTTCCGTGGTGAAGGCGATGTCCTCCAGGCCCCAGTCCGCCAGCCGGCGCGCGCAGGCGCCCCGCACCCGGGACACCGCCGCGGGGTCGGGGGGCACGTCCCACTCGGCGATCCGCGCGGGGTCCAGTCGGCGGGTGCGGGCCACCAGCAGCGCGACGTCGTCGACGGGCCTGCTGGGCAGCATCGCGTCGATCACCACGGTGCAGGTTTCCTCCGGGGTGCGGGCGGGCCCGGCCAGGGCGGCGCGCAGCGCCGCCAGGCCCGCGTCCGGATCGCGGTCGCGGCTCTCGATCAGCCCGTCGGTGAAGAGTGCCAGGCGGGAGCCTTCGGGCAGGGTGAGCGTCATGCTCTCCATGGGCAGGCCCTCGCCCAGGCCCAGCGGCGGGGAGACCGGCACCTCGGGGAAGGACACGGTTCCGTCGGGGCGGACCAGAGCGGGGCCCGGATGCCCGGCGGTGGCGGCCGTCACCTGACCCGAGACGGGATCGTAGATGGCGCACAGGCAGGTGGCTCCGGTGATCCCCTGCCACCCCTGCTCGTCGGTGTCGATGTGGGTGACCAGTTCGTCCAGGTGGCTCAGGAGTTCGTCCGGGGGCAGGTCGAGGGTGGAGAAGTTGTATACGGCGGTGCGCAGGCGCCCCATGGTGGCGGCGGCGTGGAGACCGTGGCCGACGACGTCGCCGACCACCAGGGCCACTCGGGCGCCGGGCAGCGGGATGACATCGAACCAGTCACCGCCCACCCCGGCCTGAGCGGCGAGATAGCGGTGCGCGACCTCGACGGCGGACTGCTCCGGTACGCCCCGGGGCAGCAGGCTGCGCTGCAGCGTGACGGCCATGTTGTGCTCGCGGGTGTAACGGCGGGCATTGTCGATGGACAGTGCCGCCCGGGCGGTCAGCTCCTCGGCGAAGGACACTTCCTCCTCGTCGAACGGCGGGGAGTCCTGCCCCCGCCAGTAGCCGGTCAGCCCCAGCACCACGCCCCGGGCCCGCAGGGGCACGACGATCAGCGAGCGGATGCCGCGGTCCAGGATCTGCTGGGCGTTGGCCTGGTCCTGGGCCCGCCAGCGGTGCGTGGCGCGCAGGTCCGCCTCCAGGACCGCATGGCCGCCGGCCAGCGCGGCGGCCATGGGACCCGTGGGAGCGAACCGGATCAGCTCGCCGACGGGGGAGAGCGGGTGGTCGCCCTGAAGGCCGACGACGGCGGTGCGGCGCATCTCCGTGCTCGCTTCGGGCGGCTCCTCGCCGCGCAGCACCGGGTCCAGCAGGTCGACGGTGACCACGTCGGCGAAGCGCGGGACCGCCGCCTGCGCCAGTTCCTCCGCGGTGCGCTCCACGTTCAGCGTCGTGCCGACCCGCACCCCCGCGTCGTAGAGCAGTTTCAGCCGCTCGCGGGCCACCTCGGCCCTGCCGGCGAGTGCCCGCAGCTCGGTGGTGTCCCGCAGCGTGACGACGGTCCCGGCCTTCCCGTAGGGGTCGGTGGGCCGGATGTTCACCGCCAGCAGCCGATCGGCTGCCATGTGCAGCTCGTCGGTCGCGGAACGGCCCGATGCGATCGGATCGGCGATCCCCTCCTCCAGGCCCAGGTCCGTGACGGGTCGCCCTTCCGCGTCCGCCGGCAGGTCCAGCAGCCGCCGCGCCTCGTCATTGGCCAGCAGCAGCCGTCCGTCACCGCCGACGATCAGTACGCCTTCTCGCACCGCGTGCAGCACCGCGTCGTGGTGCTCGTACATCCTCGTCATCTCGGCCGGTCCCAGGCCGTGGGTCCGGCGCAGCAGCCGACGGCTCACCAGAGCCGTCCCGCCCGCGGACAGGGCGAGCACCCCGGCCGCGCTGCCGAGGACGACCGGCAGCTGCCGGTTCACCATGCCCTGGACGTTCTGGACCGTGACCGGGGAGGAGACGACGGCGATCACGGAGCCGTCGGAGTCCTTGACGGGGACCACCGAGACCACGGAACGCCCCAGGGACCCTTCGAACGTCTCGGTGAAGGACCTGCCGGCCGCCGCCGCGGCGAAGGGGCCGACGACGTGTTTCCCGATCTGTTCCGGATCGCGGTGGGTGAGGGTGACCCCGTCGAGCGTGTACACGTTGATGCCGTCGACCCCGGCGATCTTGCGGGCCGCCTCGGCCCTCGGCTGCAGCACGGTGCTCGGCTGGGGGCTGCGCAGGGCCGGGACGATTCCCGGAGATTCCGCGAACGTTCCGGCGGCGGCGAGCGTACGGTGCCGGGCGTCCAGCATGCCGGCGCTCCGGGCCTGCACCACGAGCGCCACCACCGCGGCGGCGACGAGAAGCACCACGACGGCCAGCTGCAGGAGGAACACCTCGCCGGCGACGCTGCGCGCGCTGAACAGGGAGGACAGGCGCTGCGGCCGCCGCGCGCCTCCGTTGGGAGGCTGGGCGTCCTCCTGATGCTCCTGATGGTCGTGGTGGTCCTGATGGTCCTGGTGGTCCCCTGAGCGGGGACGCCGAGGGGGAGAGGAAGAGCTCGTGGTCGAGCCGGGCAGCCGACGCCGGAAATGTCCAAGGAGGTCGGTCATACTCCAATTTTCTAACCTCCAGGGGTCATCGGCAGCGGGGAGCGACGGCCGCCGAGCCGTAGCGATCCGGAGGAACGGGGGGCCGGCGCTGCGACACGCTCATGCGGCCGTGCCCGCCTCCTCGGTTGTCACTGCTCCGGACGGCATGCTGCCCACGAGGTAGGCGGTGCCGGTCGGAGGGAAGGACGCCACGTGACGGGTCGTACGGCACGGGTGTGGCACGCGGTGTTCACCGCCCATCCCGCGCGCACGGTGGTGTCGGCGTTCACGCTGGCCATCGCCGTCGGCACGGGCCTGCTGATGCTGCCGGCCGCCTCGACGGACGGTTCCGTCACCAGCCCCGTCACCGCGCTGTTCACGTCCACCTCCGCCGTGTGCGTGACCGGGCTGGTGATCGTGGACACCGCCACCCACTGGAGCGGTTTCGGCGAAGGCGTCATCCTGGCCCTCATCCAGGTCGGCGGCTTCGGCATCATGACGATGGCCTCTTTGCTGGCCCTTCTGGTCTCCGGAAAACTCCGGCTGCGGATGCAGCTGACCGCGGCGGCGGAGACCAGGAGCCTGGGCCTGGGCGACGTACGGCGTGTCCTGCTCGGAGTCGCCGCGTGCACGTTGACCGTCGAGCTCGCCGTGGGCGCGTTCCTCGCCCTGCGGCTGCGCTTCGGTTACGACCGCTCGCCCGGCGAGGCCGCGTACTCCGGGTTCTTCCACGCGGTCTCGGCGTTCAACAACGCCGGATTCGGCCTGCACGGCGACAACCTCGTCCCCTACGCCCGGGACCCGTGGGTCACGCTCCCGATCGCAGTGGCCGTGATCCTCGGAGGCCTCGGCTTCCCCGTCCTGCTGGAGATCCTGCGCCACCGCACCCGGCGGCGCACCACCGGCCGCCGCAACTGGTCGCTGCACACCAGGCTCACCCTGGTCACCTCCGCCGTCCTGCTGGTGGTGGGCACCGTCCTGACCTGCCTGCTGGAGTGGACCAACGCCGGGACGCTCGGCTCGTTCGACTGGGACCAGAAGATCCTCAACGGGTTCTTCCACTCCGCGATGAGCCGCACCGCCGGTTTCAACGCCATCGACATGGGCGCCCTGAACGCCTCGACCGTCCTGTTCACCTGCACGCTGATGTTCATCGGCGGCGGCAGCGCGGGCACCGCCGGCGGCATCAAGGTCACCACGTTCGCCGTCCTGGCCGCCGCGATGCTGGCCGAGGTGCGCGGTGAGCCCAACTCCACCGTCATGGGCCGCCGTCTCGCCCCGCACGCCCTGCGCCAGGCACTGACCGTGGCGCTGCTCGGCATCGGCCTGGTCGTCGCCGCCACCCTCGCCCTGCTGACCGTCACCAAGGCCCCGGCGGAGGCCGTACTGTTCGAAGCCGTCTCCGCCTTCGCCACCGTCGGACTGACCACCGGCATCACGGCCGACGTTCCGGTCTCCGGCCAGTTGATCCTGGTCCTGCTCATGTTCGTCGGCCGCCTCGGGCCGATCACCCTCGTCTCCTCCCTCGCCCTGCGCGAGCGGACCCGCCGATACCAGCTACCCGAGGAGCGACCCGTCATTGGGTAACCACCTGAACCCCCTGCGCCGTCGTCGCCGCAAGCGGACCCCGGGTCACGGGGGCCGCATGGCAAGGGACCAGCGCGTGGCCGTCATCGGGCTCGGCCGGTTCGGCAGTTCGCTGGCGAACGAGCTGACCCGCCGCGACTGGGACGTACTGGGCATCGACACCGATCCCGCGCTCGTGCAGAAGCACAGCGACGTCCTCACCCACTCCGCCGTGGCCGACTGCACCGACCCCGAGGTGCTGCGCCAGCTCGGAGTAGGAGAGTTTCCCAGTGTGGTCGTGGCGATCGGCACCGACATCGAGGCCAGCATCCTCATCGCCACCAACCTCCTCGACGAGGAGGTCCCCAACATCTGGGCCAAGGCCATCAGCCGCCAACACGGCCAGATCCTCGAACGTCTCGGCGTCCACCACGTCGTCCTGCCCGAACACCAGATGGGCGAACGCGTCGCCCATCTCGTCACCGGCCGCATGCTCGACTTCATCGAGTTCGATGACGACTACGCCCTGGTCAAGACCGTCACCCCGAACTCGATCACGGGAGTGCCCCTCGGCCAGAGCGCGGTACGGTCCCGCTACGGCATCACCGTCGTCGGTATCAAGCGCCCCGGCCAGGACTTCACCTACGCCACCGCGGAGACCGTGGTCGAGAAGGGCGACGTCATCATCGTCACGGGCAAGACCCCCGCGGTGGAGGCGTTCGCCGAACTCGGCTGAGGGTCTCGGACCCGTACGCGCGGACGTCGCCATGAGCACGCATCCTGGGGCCGTGCAGAATCGCGTGCAGGACCAACTTCCCGACACAGCAGGCCGGATGGTACTGGAGGGCCGTACCGTCGCGGAATCATTCCGCCCCGGTGCCTGGCGCGTCATCGCACTGGACACCGCTTCCCTGGGACGCCGGCAGTCCCGTACGCGCGGAGCGTGACGGCGGCGCTCGTCAGTCCTTGTGCGGGGCGGCGGACAGGGCGGGGGTGTGCTGGTAGACGTCGGGGATGCCGTCGGCGTCGGCGTCGAGGGTCTCCTCCTCGTACAGGCGCTTGTAGACGGTGTTGCGGCGCCGGAGCAGGAGTGCGGCGAGTGCGGCGGCGGTCAGGGAGGCGATGAGGACGGCCGCCTTGACGTGCTCGCCGGCCGCCTGGCCGGGGAAGGCCAGTTCGCCGATGAGGAGGGCGACGGTGAAGCCGATCCCGGCTAGGACGGACAGGCCGAGGACGTCGGCCCAGGCGAGGTCGGGATTGAGTCGTGCCTTCGTGAAGCGGGCGGCGAGGTAGGTGCCGAGGAAGACGCCCAGGACCTTGCCGGCGACCAGGCCGATCACCACGCCGAGGGCTTCGGGGCTGGTGAACACCTCGGCGATCGCGGGGCCGGAGACGCTGACCCCGGCGGCGAAGAGCGCGAAGAGCGGGACCGCGACGCCTGCCGAGAAGGGGTGCAGCCGGTGGGCGACCTGGCCGGCGGGTGAGGTGTCTTCGCCCTTGTCGCGGGTGGTGCGCAGGATGAGGCCCATGGCGACGCCGGCGACCGTGGCGTGGACGCCGCCGTTGTACATCAGCGCCCAGATGGCGATGCCGAGCGGTACGTACCACCACCAGCCGCGGACCCGGAAGCGCTGGAGGAGGTAGAAGACGGCAAGTCCGGCGAAGGATCCGCCGAGCGCCCAGAAGTTCAGGTCGGCGGTGAAGAAGATCGCGATGACGAGGATGCCGCCGAGGTCGTCGACCACCGCGAGCGTGAGCAGGAACGCGCGCAGGGCGTCGGGCAGGTGGGTGGAGATGACGGCGAGGACGGCGAGTGCGAAGGCGATGTCGGTGGCCATCGGCACGGCCCAGCCGTCCGGGCTGCCTTCCCCCGCCCAGGCGGTCGCGGCGTAGAGCGCGGCGGGCACGGCCATGCCGCAGAAGGCGGCGATGACCGGCAGCGCGGCGGTGGCGGGGGTACGGAGTTCACCCACGACCAGTTCGCGCTTGAGCTCGATGCCCGCGACGAGGAAGAAGACGGCGAGGAGCCCGTCGGCGGTCCAGTGGCCGACCGACAGCTCCAGGCCGAGGGCGGGTATCCCGAGGTGGAAGTCCCGTATCTGCTCGTACACGCCACTGAAAGGGCTGTTCGCCCAGACCAGTGCCACCACGGCGGCCGCGAGCAGGACCAGGCCGCCGACGGTCTCCGTGCGCAGGGCCGAGGCGATGGCCTGACGTTCGGGCCAGGGCAGGAGGCCGAACAGGGCGCGCGGGCGTGTGGTGGTCATACGGGGTGGCCTTCCGGAGTGCTTCTCACCTGCTGAATGACAAGAGAGCGGGGTCCGTGCACACCAAGGCGCAGGTGTGCACGGACCCTGCTCGGGAGCCGGCCGCGGGGGCGGTCAGACGGTGGTCTTCACCGGCTCCAGGTCTTCGTCCTCATCGGCTTCCGTGTCCTGGCCGGCGTCGCGGCGGCGGACGAAGTCGAGGAAGGAGTTCAGCTCCCGCTTGACCACGGGGGCCAGCAGGTACAGGCCGATGATGTTGATGACGGCGAGCATGAAGAGCACCGCGTCGGCCATGTCGATCAGGGTCTGCAGGGTGAGCAGCGAACCGGCGACCGCGAACAGGGTGTAGAGCACGTTGTACGTCAGCTCGCTGGCCTTGCTGCGGCCGAAGAGGTGCGACCAGGCCTTGAGGCCGTAGTAGCCCCAGGTCAGCACGGTGGAGATGGCGAACAGCATCACCGCGATGGTGAGGATGTACGGGAACCAGGGCAGGACCGTGCCGAAGGCGTCCGAGGTGATGGTCACGCCGCCGGGGCCTTCGCCCTTGCGGGCCTCGGCCCAGCTGGCCGGGTTGGCGATGACGATCGTCAGGGCGGTCATGGTGCAGATGACGACCGTGTCGATGAACGGCTCCAGCAGCGCGACCAGACCCTCGCTGGCGGGGTGCTTGGTCTTGACCGCGGAGTGCGCGATCGGGGCGGAGCCGAGACCGGCCTCGTTGGAGAACGCGGCCCGCTTGAAACCGATGATCAGCGCGCCGAGGACACCGCCGGCGACGCCCTGCGGGTTGAAGGCACCCTCGAAGATCGTGGAGATGGCGGCCGGGACGGCCGAGACGTTCACGAGGATGACGACCAGGCAGGCGGCGATGTAGATGCCGGCCATCGCGGGGACGAGCTTGCTGGTGACGGAGGCGATGGAGCGGATGCCGCCGAGGAGCACGATGCCGACCAGGGCGGCGACCAGGATGCCGAAGAACAGCGCGCCGGCGGAGGAGCCGATCATGCCGCTCTCGCCGCCGGTGACGGATACGAGCTGCGCGTAGGACTGGTTGACCTGGAAGAGGTTGCCGCCGAAGAGGCCGAAGAACAGGATCATCGCGGAGGCGAGGACACCGAGCACCTTGCCGAGCTTCAGGCCCTTGGCGCCGAAGCGGTCGGCCAGGCCCTTGGGCAGGTAGTGCATGGGGCCGCCGGAGACGGTGCCGTCGGCGTGCACCTCGCGGTACTTCACACCGAGCGTGACCTCGACGAACTTCGTCGCCATGCCCAGCAGGCCGCAGAGGATCATCCAGAAGGTGGCGCCCGGGCCGCCGATGGAGACGGCGACGGCGACACCGGCGATGTTGCCGAGGCCGACCGTGCCGGAGACGGCGGCGGTCAGGGCCTGGAAGTGATTGACCTCGCCGGCCGACCCCTTCTCGTCGTACTTGCCGCGCACCACGGCCACCGCGAGGCGGAACTTGCGTATCTGGACCAGGCCGAACCAGCCGGAGAAGACGAGACCGGCGACGACGAGCCACGCGACGATCAGCGGTAGCTGGGTGCCGGCGACGGGGACGGAATAGAAGACGACCTCACCGAGCCACTTGGCTATGGGCTCGAAGAATCCGCTGACGGCTTCGTCGACGGAGTTGGTGATGGAGTCGAGTGACATCTGGCAAAACCTCGATGGCGCAGGACCGGCGCAGTGCGGTGCGACGGTGTGAGTGCGGGCTTTGAGCGAACGCCGTTGTCCGATCGGCGACCCTGGGCGTCGTGGTCCGCGGACTCGGACCGTGACATCCCTGGCCGTGCAGCAGCCGGTGCGTGCCGGCACTCCGTGCTCCGGCGAGGGGTGGGCCGGAAGCGGAGTTGCGCATTCTTAGCACGCTCTTTACGTGATCCTTAGTGACCCGCGTCACACGCCTCTGGCTGTGCCCTGCGATTTCAAGGGGCGGTGATGCGATCGTTATCCGGATTTGAGGTTCCTCTGAGCGAACGAGGCGTCCGATACGCCCCCCTTGCGACCGGCGTCGCCGACGCGGTCGACGGCACGGCACGGGTGACGGCGCTCCACGGCGGGTACGTCCGGCGTCCGGCGGTTGTGGGTTTCATGGACGAGCGCACCGCCCCTGCTCCACCGCCTCGTCCACGCTCAACGGACCGAACACCTTGGTGTCGATCACGACGCGCTGTTCGTCGGCCTCTTCCCCTGCCTGGGCGCCGGAAAGGGAAGCGACGGTCCAGCCGCCGCCTGTCTTCCGGATCAGGCCCCAGTCCACCACGCCGGCGGGGCCGCGAGCGCGGCCCCGCCGCCGTTTTCCGTGCCCCGGCTCTCCCCGGGCGCCCGACGCGGGACCGGCGTTCAACGGACGTATGCGATGCAACAGCAAGCGGAGGGGGCTGACCGTGGTCGCCGGGCTCGCCCTGGCGGCCGGGACCGTTGCCGCCGCACCGTCGCCGAGCCCCGGTGGCTTCGACGTGGCGAGGGCCCTGGACACGCTGGACTCGCAGGTGCAGGACGGCATGCGGCGCACCGGGGTGCCCGGCGTCTCCGTGGCCGTGGTCCACGACGACAAGGTCGTCTACCTCAAGGGCTTCGGTGTCCGCAGCACCGATGCCCCGGGCGACAAGGTCGGCCCGGACACCGTCTTCCAGCTCGCCTCGGTCTCCAAGCCGGTGGCCTCCACCGTCCTGGCACAGGCCCTCGGCGCCGACGGCTTCGACGACCCGCTCAAGGGCGTCACCCTCAAGGACCCCTGGGTCAGCTCGCACGTCACGGCGGCCGACCTGCTCTCGCATCGCTCGGGCCTGCCGGACCACTCGGGCGACCTCCTTGAGGACCTGGGCTACGACCAGGCGTACATCCTGTCGCACCTGCGCTACGAGCCCCTCAGCCCGTTCCGCACCAGTTACGCGTACACCAACTTCGGCTTCACCGCGGCCGCCGAGGCCGTCGCCAAGGCCAAGGGCGTGCCCTGGGACAAGCTCTCCGAAGACCTGCTGTACAAGCCCGCCGGGATGACGCACACCAGCTCCCGCTTCAGCGATTACGAGAAGGCGGCCGACCGCGCCCTGACCCACGTCAAGACCGACGACGGCACCTGGAAGCCGCGCTACGTCCGCGACGCCGACGCGCAGACCGCGGCCGGCGGCGTCAGCTCCAACGCCCGGGACATGGCCCGCTGGCTACGCCTCCAGCTGGGCGGCGGAAAGATCGACGGCAAGCAGGTCATCAACAGCGCCGGCCTGGCCGAGACCCACCTCCCGCACAGCATCAGCCAGCCGCCGGCCGAACCGAACACCCAGCCCGGCTACTACGGCCTGGGCTGGAACGTGCGCTACGACGACCACGGCCGCCTGCGTCTGAGCCACGCCGGCGCCTTCGCACTCGGCGCCAACACCAACGTCACCCTGGTCCCCGCCGAGAAGCTCGCCATCGTGGTACTCACCAACGGCGCCCCCACGGGTCTCCCCGACACCGTCGCCCTCAATTTCTTCGACACCGCCGAGTTCGGCAAGCCCAGCCGGGACTGGCTGCCCGTGGTGGCCGAGGCCTACAAGCAGCAGCTCGGCGAGGGACGCTCGAAGACGGACTTCGCCAAGCCGCCCGCGGACCCGAAGCCGGCCCGCGCGGAGAGCGCGTACACCGGTACGTACACCAACCCGTTCTACGGGCGGGCCACCGTCACGGCCGGCCCGGGCGGCGGGCTGGTGCTGCACCTGGGACCGAAGCCGATGGACTTCCCCCTCACCCACTACGACGGGGACACCTTCAGCTTCGAGACCGTCGGCGAGAACGCCATCGGCCGCACCGGGGTGACCTTCACCGACGGCAGGATGCGGGTGGAGTACCTGGACGCCAACGGCCTCGGCACCTTCGAGAAGGGCAGCTAGGGCTCTCCCGCACGAACCCGCCTCCCGGAATTCGGAGTCGGACACGAAGGAACGCGCCCCCCGCCCGGCCACACTGGTGTCACCGCAGCGTGTGCCGGTCGACGACGCGCCCATCCAAGGAGCGTCCTTCACCGCACACGACCTGCCCGCCGCCTCTCCCCGCAGGCCACCCTTCCCTGCGCTGGCGGGCGGGTCTTCCTCCCTCGCGGACGCGGCAGGTCCAACACATAGCATCTGGACATACCTGCGGGTCGCTGGGCTGCGGCCTTGCTGTTCTGGGCTCCTCGACCAGCTTGGCCATCCGGGCCGGCTGGGTGTCGGCGCCGCCCCGGGTGGCCTCGACGACGAGCCGGCCGCCCGCGTTGAGGGTGGCCCCGGTGACCGCGGCCCCCACCGTGACCAGTTCGACCACCTCGCCGCCGACTGGGACACCATCCGGGCGTCTGTTCAGGGCAGCCGGCCGGCCATGCGGGCCGCCCGCAAGGCGAGCCACACCTCGGTGAGGTCCGCCGTGGAGGACAGGGTTCTGCCGCTCAGCGTGGCAAAACGGCGCAGGCGGTAGAGCAGGGTGTTGGGGTGGATGTGCAGGGCCCGCGCCGCTTCCTCCGTGGACCGGTCACGCTCCAGCCAGGTGAGGACGGAGAGAACGAGCGCACTGCCGTGCTCGGCGTCGTACCGCAGCGGCGCACCGAGCACCTGGTCCACCAGCCCGTCCAGCACGGAGGGGTCCTCGTGCAACCACCGGTCGGTGGTGTCGTCGCCGCATGCGACCAGCGGTCTGCCCGACGCCCGTGCTCGGGTGAGCGCCAGACAGGCTTCGCGCCGTGGCACGCCGAAGGTGCCGCCAGGGGCGAAGGGGCGTGAGATACCGGCCCTCGTACGGGCCAGGGCCGCGAGGGCGTCGAGGGCCGGCGGCGAGTCGGCGAGGAGCACGTACAGGCCCTCATGCCGGCGCAGCACCAGGTACGGTACGGCCGCTTCGTCGAGGGCTTGGACCACCGCGGCGTCGTCGAGCGGAGCGTCGTCCTCCCCCTCGAGCACCGCCAGGAGAACGAGTGCTTCCTCGGTGAACCCCAGCCGGGTCAGATACCGGCGCGCGGTCTGCGGGTCCAGGGCGTCCCGCACGAGTTCGGCGAGGAGCTCCGCGCCTTGGCGGCGCAGCGTTTCGCGTTCGTGGCGGACCATGGAGAGCTGGAGTGCCGCGACGGTCGCGATGTGCTGGACCACGCCGAGTCCCGCCGGTGGTACGCCCCGTCCCGGCCCGTCGTCCTGCCGCTCCAGGGCCAGGAGGTATCCGGCGGGTCCGCCCGGTGCGGGCACCGGCAGGAGGTGGCCGCCGGGGACGGTCGGGGCCGGGTCGGCTGAGGCGGGCAGCAAGACCGCGTGGCGGGCGCCAGGTACGGGAACGCCGGGCAGCAGGGGGTGCCCCTGCCTCGTACAGAGGTAGAGGGAGTATCCGGACAGCCGCTCCAGCCGGCGGAAGAGCTCCGCGGCGGTGAGGTTCTCCGCGGCGAGCCAGCGCAGTGCGCCGTACACCTGCACCTGAGCGCTCAGCCGCTTGCGGGCGTCCGCCTGCGCGGCGGCCGCGACCTCCTGCGCCACCGCTATGAAGGGGACTTGGAGCGGCAACTCCATCACTGGCAGAGCCCGTTCCTCTGCGGCGTCGAGGAATTCCCGGCGCAGTGGAGGGACGTGCAGGTGGGCGGAGAGCGCGAGCGCGGCCACGCCTGCGGCGTGGAGCCGCTCGATGTACGCGCGCTGCCGGACGGCGCTCCGGGGGATGGCAATGCCCGTCGTCATGATCAGCTCGGCGCCGAGGAGCCACGGGGTCGGGTCCTCCAGCTCGCTGACGTGCGCCCAGGCCACTGGCCGTTCGAGCCCCGCTTCGCCGGCGAGGACACGCAGTTGGAGAGCGGGCGAACGCACCAGGTCGTGGACCCGCAGGGTTGCTGCCATCGCGGTCATCGAGCACATGCTGCACGGTGGCGGACCATAACGGAAGAGGTGCCGGATTTGAATGCCGCACCAACGCCCACATCGTTGCCGCTGTTCGCGAGCCGCCTACCGTCGAACCACCGAAGGGGCTGGTCGGCCGACACATAGTGCCTCGCCCTCCCCGTCGGGGGCCCCGCGCCGCGTTGTGGCGGCGAACAAAGGGAGAGGCCAACGTTTGAGCGTCGCACCATTGCTGCTTGCCACGCGGCGACCGCACACTCTGGCTTCCGGTTCCGGGCCCGGGTGCCTCGGAACGACCGACAACGGGAGGGTCCATGGCGGTCAAGCCTGTCCGGGACTCCCACGCCGACCACAGCGGCGTGGAGGTCATTGAGAGCCTGTCCATCCAGCACGTTCCGTTCGCCGAACGGCACGGAAGGCTCTGGAAGCAGGGCCCCTTCTGGTTCCAGGGGAATTTCCAGCCCTTCACTCTGTCGCTCGGTTTCATCGGCCCAGGGTTGGGTCTGTCCGTCGGCTGGACCGTGCTGGCCAGTGCGCTGGGGCTGCTGGTGGGCACCTTCTTCATGGCCTTCCACGCCAGCCAGGGCCCGCAGCTGGGGCTGCCGCAGATGATCCAGTCCCGCGGCCAGTTCGGGTACCGCGGGGTGATCGTGCCCCTGGCCGCCACCTTGTTCACCTTCGTCGGCTTCAACGTCGTCGACACGATCATCATCGGCAACGGCCTTCAGTCCGTCTTCGGCTGGGACGCCACCGCGGTCGGGATCGGCATCACCGTCATCGCGGTCGTCCTGGCCGTGTACGGCCACGACTGGTTGCATCGGGCGTTCCAGGTTCTCTTCTGGTGCTCGGCGCCGTGCTGGCTGGTGCTCTCGGCGGGGATCCTGACCGGGCAGGTGGCGGGCGCACCGGACACCGGAGCAGAGGGCACCGGCGGAGGCTTCACGATGGTCGCCTTCATGGTGCAGTTCACCGCCGCGGCCGGCTACAACATCTCGTACGCCCCCTACGTATCGGACTATTCGCGCTACCTGCCGCGCGCCACCCCGACACCCCGCATCATCGCCTCGGTGTTCGCCGGCGCCGCCGGTTCGCCGATGTGGCTGATCCCCATCGGCGCGTGGATGGCCTCCACCCTCCGCGTGAACGATCCGCTGGCCGGGATCCGCGCCGCGGGGGACCAGGTGGTGACCGGGCTCGGCGCCGTCCTGACGCTGCTGTCGGTGCTGGCGCTGGTCGCCACCATGGGACTCAACGCATACAGCGGCATGCTGACGGTCCTCACCGGGGCCGACTCGATCCGCCCGTTCCGGCCGGGGCGGCGGGCCCGGGTCGTCACGATCAGCGGCCTCGCCGTCGTCTGGTGTGCGGTGGGCCTCAGTGTCTCGGCCGACTTCTCCACGGCACTGGGCAACGCCCTGCTCCTCATGCTGTACCTGCTGATCCCGTGGACCGCGGTGAACCTCGTCGACTACTTCTTCGTCCGCCGCGGACACTACGCCATCACCCACCTGTTCCGTCCGGACGGCATCTACGGCGCCTGGGCGTGGCGCGGCCTGGTGGCCTACGCGGTGGGCTTGGTCCTGATGGTGCCGTTCATGGTGGTGGGCCCCTTCACCGGACCCGTCGCGAAGGCGCTCGGCGGGATCGACGTGGCCTTCGTCATCGGGCTCGCCGTATCGGGCGTCCTGTATTACGTCCTGACCCGCGCGATGGACCTGTCGGCGGAGGAGCCGGCGGTCGCCGCCAGCGAACGCGAACTGGCCTCGCCGCACGGGGTGCACACCGGCGGCTCGCCGGCGGTGACCGAAGCTCCTTCACTGCCCGGCGGACTCGCCGCCACCACTACGGACAGCCTGCCGGCGGTGGAGGGGTGAGCGCCGACCCGGAAGCCGAGGTGCGCGCGGCCGCCGCCGACCTGGTCGCCGCCTTCGGCGCCCACGACACGCGTCAGTACTTCGCCGCCTTCGCCGAGGACGCCACCTTCCTCTTCCACACCGAGCCGCGGCTTCTCCCCACGCGGGCCGCGTACGAGGAGCAGTGGCGGGCCTGGGAAGCGGACGGGTTCCGCGTACTGCACTGCCGTACGCACGACACCGAGGTCCGTGTCGTCGGCGAGGGCTTGGCCGTGCTGACCCATCGCGTGCGCACCCGCCTCGCCACGAAAGGTGCCGACGACGGCGAGGAACTGCGCGAACGGGAGACCGTCGTGTTCCGGCGGGCCCACGACGGGCGCTGGCTCGTCATCCACGAACACCTCTCGCCCGAGCCGTGACCGGCTCCCACACCTCGGGCGAGAGGCCAGGCCCCGGGCAGCCCCCGTGGCCACCGGACGAGGACCATGCGGCCCCGTCCGTACGGAGGTCTTCGGCACACGCGCTGCCGCAGACGCTCCCGCAGATCCGACCATCCACCTGGAGGGACGCCCATGAGACGCACCACACGACCCGGACGCCCGGCCCGAACCTGGATCGGCGCGGCGGTGATGGCGCTCGCCGCCCTGCTGATCACCGGGCCCGGCCCGGCGTCGGCCACCGACACCCCCACGGACCGGCTGCCAGCCCTGGAACCGCTCCAGCGGGAACTCGCCGACAACGACCTCGTCCGTGAGCCGGACACGGCGATCACCTGGCTCCGCTTCACCGGAGCGCCCGCGAACCTCGGCTCCGGCGCCCTGCACGTGGTCGGACGGCGCACCAAGGAGGAGGCGGCAGCGGCCACTCCGGGCAACAATGTGCTGCCCGCCTACCAGCGGATCTCCCGGTCGGACGGCACCTCCTACGAGGTGCCGGTCGGTCTGATGACCTATCACGACGAGCACAAGCACTTCCACATGGACGGCATCTCCCGCTACCGGCTGATCGACTCCGCCGGGCAGATCGTCCGCGAGTCGCCGAAGGTCGCCTTCTGCCTGGTCGACCTGGAGATCGCCGACTCGACGCTCCCCGGCTCCCCCGTCAACCCCACGTACAACTCCTGCTCGCACAACGCCAACGCCACGAGCCTGACGATGGGCATCTCCGTCGGCTGGGCCGACGTCTACGCCAAGGAGCTCGCCGGGCAGTCCTTCGACGTCAGCGGACTGATGCAGCTTCCGCCGCAGCAGTACACGCTGGAAATGACGACGAACCCGCTTGGCCTCCTGCACGAGACCAACCGCACCAGTCCGAAGACGACTTCGGTGACCGTGACCATCGGCCAAGGCGTACCCGTCGGTGTCGGCGGACCCCGTCCGGGCGTCTGACGGAGCGGCCATAGGAACCGGGCCTGCGGGGCAGCTGGAGACGCCTCCCGCTGCCCCGCGCCACCGGCGAACTCTTGTTGGTCAGCCGCCTGCCTCGGTAGTGCCGCCGCCGGGGACAGTTCCTGCCAGAGGCAGGAACTCACCCGCTGGGCGGACCGCTCAGAGTCCGTGCCGGTCGAGAGTCGACATCAGCTTCCGCTTACGTCTCTGATCGGCGCGCAGGGCGGCCAGGTAGACGTCGAACTCGCCCTCGGTGCCCAGCGTGCGGTGGCAGGCGCGGGCGCTGAGGAGCAGTTCCGTGATGCGTTCGTATGTGTCGTCGCCTGTCTGCTCGCGCAGGGGCTCGATCCAGCGGAGGTAGACGGGCAGTGCGTCGGCGGGCCGCTGGTCGCGGATCCGGTCGGCCAGGGCGAGCCACTGACGCTGGTCCGCGTACCCGTCGGCGGCGGCCTGCCAGGCGGCCCCGAGGTCGGCGTCGTCCATGAGCGCGTCGACGAGCGCCGAGCCGCCGTACCAGCGGCCGTTGTTGGGCTGGTCGGCTGCCTTCAGTGCCTCCCGGGCGCCGTCGCGCTCGGTGCCCTCCCAGGCGTCGGCCGCGCGGGCCGCCGTACGCAGATGCTGATAGGTGGCCAGCGAGGGGCGGGCCCGCAGCAGGTCCCGGCGGAGGGCGACCACGTCGGCGAGGCGGTTCGCTCGCGCGTACCGCCCGCAGACGTAGGCGACCAGTTCGTCGTCCGGGCCGCGGTCGGACTCGGCCTCCCGCAGCCCGCGTTCGGCCCATTCCAGGGCCTCGGCGGCGCGGCCCGCTGCCTCCAGCTCCTTGGCGATCACCAGGTGGGTGTGGCCGTTCGGGTCGAGGTCTGCCGCGTATACGGCGATCAGTGCGTCCGCGCTGCTGCCGTCCTCCTTCAGGAGGCGCTCCATGAGGAACTTCTCCGCCCATCCCTTGGGGTTGGCCCGCCAGGCGGCCACGACCAACTCGCGTGCCCGGGTCAGGCCCGGCTCGCCCAGCACCTCCCGGTAGTCGAAGAGGTCTATGTCAGTGAGGTCGTTCAGGTCGTCCAGCAGGTGGCCCACCAGCCACTCGGCGGTCTGCACCGGGTCGGGCCGGGCAGTCCGGCAGGCCTCCAGGTGGGCCTCGGCCAGTGCGGTGGCGACATCCCCGATCAGGCCGTCCGCGTCGTCGATCTCCCCGTACGTCCGGCCCAGAGCCCGGAGCGCCTCGCGGGCCACCTCCACCGCGTCGGCCGACCGGCCGCCGGCCATCAGCGCCCGCAGGGCGGTGACCGCCTCCGCGGCCTGCTGCCCGTAGGCGTGGGCGTCGGCGTACTCGACGTAGCCGTATCGGGCGAAGGGGCGGGTGTCGAGCATGCTCAGGATGCGCTCGCGGACGATGCCGGTGTCCTCCCCGGCGGCGGCCGCGCGCAGCTCCAGGCGCCGGCGCAGGTCACGGTCGTCGGCGAGCTGTTCCCGTACCAGGGCGAGCAGCTCCTCGCGGGTGCGGGACTCCAGCCAGGCATCCAGCAGCGGGGAACGGGAGGCGGCGGCCGACCGCTGCCGCGGCACGGATTCGGCCTGCCCCAGGACGGTCAGGCCCACCGCCACACAGTGCTTGCAGAAGTTGCCCTCCTGCCCGTACGGGCAGTCGCACCAGCCGGTGAGCCCGCCGTCGTCGTCTTCGGTGAGCTCGACTTCGTAGGCGTCGGTGCCGTCCACGGTCGCGGTGATCACCGCGACCCCGATGTCCAGCCGGGACACCGCGGACAGATAGCCGACCCCCCGCTCGAAGGAGCGCGCCCCCGCCAGCCGGCGCAGGTCGTTCTCGGCGAAACCCAGAGCATGTGTCACGGCATTCATTTAACCGGAATGGAACCTCCCACCACTGGCTGTTCAGGATGGTCCGACCTGGCCTGATGGT
This sequence comes from Streptomyces sp. NPDC028910, assembly GCF_055564955.1. Classification (NCBI taxonomy): domain Bacteria; kingdom Bacillati; phylum Actinomycetota; class Actinomycetes; order Kitasatosporales; family Streptomycetaceae; genus Streptomyces; species Streptomyces sp. NPDC028910. The sequence continues at coordinate 149,451 of NZ_JBVHVF010000016.1, forward strand.
GCGTCCGTCGGGTGACGGGCCAGGAACCCGGCCAGGGCCTCGGCCACCGGCCGGGACTGTTCGATGTGGAGGAGGTGGCCCACTCCGTCGACGACGGACTCCTCGACGTGGGGCACGGTGGCGCGGAGAAACGCGGCGACCTCGACCCACAGGGGGCGGGTATCGCTCCCCAGCATGGACAGCACCGGCTGGCGGATCGCCGCGGCGTTGCCGGGGCCGAACTGCCACTCGGTCAGGGCGGGGAGCTCGATCCCGAAGAACGTGTCGGCGTCCTTGACCGCCTGCGCAACGCTGCCCGGAACACGCTCGTCGAGCAGGGTCCGACAGCGTTCCCAGTCCATGCCGCTGACGAGGGACAGGAACAGTCCCAGGGCACGTTCTGCCTCACCGTCCGCGTATGCCTCGAACGCTGGTGCCGCCTGTGCGAGGAATGCCTCGCCCGCGGCCACCGACAGCAGGGAGAGCTCCAGCAGGCAGACCGTGACGACACGGTCGCGGTGGTCCTGTGCCATCTGGGCGGCGACCGCCGCCCCGCTCGAGTGCCCGGCCACGTGGACGCGGTCGATGCCGAGGCGGTCGAGCAGCGCGATGGCATCGGCGGCGTGGTCGGCGACGCTGACCGGCCCGGCGGTGTGGGTGCTGCCGCACCAGCCCCGCTTGTGATAGGTGATGAGGCTGTAGCGCTCGGTGAGTGCCGGTTCGGCTACGAGCGGGACAAATCCGTCGGAGAGGACCGGGCTGATGAACAGGACCGGCTCCCCGGTTCCGCGGATCTCATGCTCCAGCTGGATGTCGTTGACCGTGACGGTGTCCATGATGTCCTCCACTGCGGTGACGTCTCACCATGGAGGCGTAAGCGAGCCGGTTACCGCCGTAACCGGCTCGCCCGGCATCGAAGGACGCATCCATGAACGGTGCCCCCGGCGACGGATCCGCGCTGGAGCGGGCGCGGAACGCCGCTGCCTGTGGTGCGTGGGCGGACGCCTACGCCGGCTATCTGGAGGCCCGGGAGGCGGGCCGGCTCGGCCCCGCGGAGCTTGCCGACTTCGCCGGCGTCGCGTATGCCGCAGGGCATCTCGACGTGACGATCGAGACCTGGGAGCGACTCCACGGCGAGCTGGCCGCGCTCGGCGAGGACAACGGGGCGGCCGGGGCCGCCGTGCGGGTCGCCATGCACTTGCTGTTCGATACGGCGCTCATGGCACCGGTACGGGGATGGCTACGCCGCGCGGAACGCCTCCTCGACCCTGCGTCGGCGACACCCGCGCACGCTTGGTTTGCGGCAGTGCGCACCTTCGAGCGACTCCTCAGCGGAGATCTCGACGCGGCCCGGGACTGGGCCGGGCGGGCGATCGAGACCGGCTCGCACACCGATCCGGCCGCTGCGGCGATCGGACGCGTGTCCCAGGCCCGGCTGGTCATTCTCGACGGCGACGTCGAAACGGGTCTGGAGCTTCTCGACGACGCCGGCACGGCGGTGATGTCCGGCGAACTCGACGCACTGTCGACCGGAGTCGTCTACTGCGAGGTGGTGTGCGCACTGCAGGGCCTGGCCCAGTACGACCTGGCCGAGCAGTGGACCGAGGCGATGGAGCGTTGGGCGCGTACGAACGCGATCGGCAGCCTGCACGGCCGGTGCCGGGTGCACCGGGCCGAGATCCTGCGCCTGCGGGGCCAGTGCGCGAACGCCGAGCAGCAGGCGCTGCTGGCCTGCGACGAGCTGCGCCCCTACCTGCGGCGCGAGCTGGGCTGGCCGCTGACGGAGCTGGGCCGGATCCGGCTGCGGCTCGGCGACCTGACCGGCGCCGAAGAAGCGCTGCTCGCCGCCCATGGCCTCGGGTGGGATCCCGAACCCGGGCTCTCCCTCGTCCGGCTCGCCGGCGGCGAGGTCGACACTGCGGCCGCCGCGCTCCGCGAGGCGCTGGAGCGGCCGCTGCCGGTCCCGTCGAAGGAGCTGCCCCCCACCTCCGAGTTGCGGCGGGCGCCGTTGCTGGACGCGCAGGTCAGGATTGCCGTGGCCGGCGGCGACCTGGAAACGGCCCGGGTCGCGGCCCGCGAGCTCGCGGGGGTCGCCGTCCGCTTCAAAAGCAACGCACTCGCCGCATCGGCACTCCGGGCGCGGGGCGAGGTCCTGCTCGCCGAGGGCGATGCGGCCGGCGCGTCTGCGCTGTTCGCCGACGCCGTCCGTGCCTGGACTGAGATCGGCGCCCCCTACGAGACGGCCGAGTGCCGGCTTCGACTCGCGGACGCACAGCGCGCCCTGGGAAACCTCCGGGCCGAGCTTCTCGAGCGGGAGGCGGCGCGTACCGAGCTCGAACGGATCGCCCGCGCGCCTGCGGCCGCCCAGCCGCCTCGGGACACGACCGAGCCGAACACGTTCGTTCGGGAGGGCGATCACTGGCGGGTCGTCTTCGACGGTCGGCGCGTGACCGTCCGCGACAGCAAGGGCATGCACCACCTCGCCCGGCTGCTCGCCGCGCCGGGCCGGGAGTTCCACGTCCTCGACCTCGTCGCCGCCGACAGCGACGACCCCAAGTCCGCGGCCAGGCTCTCCCGCGCCGGCGACCTCGGCCCCCTCCTTGACGACCGCGCCAAGGAGATGTACCGCCGGCGGCTCGCCGAGATCGAGGACGACATCGAGGAGGCCCGTGCCGACAACGACATCGCCAGGCAGGAACAGACTGAGCTCGAACGCGATTTCCTGATCAACGAACTCGCCAGGGCCGTCGGGCTCGGAGGGCGCGACCGGCGTGCCGGCGCGGCCTCCGAACGGGCCCGGGCCGCCGTGACGCAGGCCGTGCGCAAGGCCATCGGCCGCCTCCGCGACGCCTCTCCGCCGCTTGGCGACCACCTTGACCGCACGATCCGCACGGGAACCTACTGTGCCTATGTCCCCGATCCGCGCGTTCCTTCCCCTTGGCCCACGTGACTTGGGTGTCTACGCAGGTCAGAGCCGCGACGACCGGGCCTTGTCACAGCGGGCGATCCCGGCCCGGGAGAGGGCGGGGAGCTGGCGCAGCCGGAAGCCGGGCGGGCCCGAGGCGGGCGAGGAACGCCCCGAGATCGGCGCTGAACTCGGCGTCCTCGCGGCGGGCGACGTCCTTGCGTCGCGCAGATGGGCCTGGAAGGCATCCGCCTGCAGGCCCTGAAAGTTGCCCGCACTGGGACCGGGTGTCCGCGCACCCGACCGGGCCCGCGGCGACAAGGCGTACTCCAGCCGGGCCAATCGCGCCTGCTCGCGCAAACGCGCTGGATCAAGGGGGAATCGGCCGGCGGGCCCGGGATGAGGGGTGCCGGGGGCGGTGGCATGGCGCACCCTGTGGCAGTGGAACGGGGTGGCGTCTGCCGATGGGACGGGCCCGGCCAGGCATGAGGGTGTACGCCGATTGGTCGGGGATCGGCTTGCTGGTGTGCGGGCACTGGTGAAGGATCAGGTTACGGCATGTGCCGCTTATGTATCGTGATGTCACGATTCGCGGCGTGTCGTCCTCTGCCTGCTCGACATCATGAGGAGTGGCCATGGAAGACAGTCCGCTCAGCCGTCGACGGCTGTTGTGGGGTACTGCGGGCGCGGCGGGTACGGCTCTGGCCGCTGTCGGGCTAAGCCAGCTGATGGGCCCCGAGGAGAAGGTGAAGGCTGCGCTGCCGAGCCCGGTGCGCAAGGCCCCCGTCGCCGCCGGGCCGCCTGCGACCCTGCGTCGGGACCACTCGGTGGACTACGCCCCCGCCGTCTGGGTCGAAGCCTCCGAGTCCAACTACACGTCCTCCGACCGCCCCGAGGCGTATCCCATCGAATACGTCGTCATTCACGTGACAACGGACATTTTGCCGATGATGCTCGCCACGTTCAACGACCCCGCCGAGCGGGTGTCCGCGCACTACGTGATCAGCGCAACCGGCACACGGATCGCCCAGTGCGTGCGCGAGCGCGACGTCGCCTGGCACTGCGGCAGCGTCTGGTACAACGACCGGAGCATCGGTATCGAGCACGAAGGCTGGATCGACCAGCCTGTTTACACCGACGGGATGTACGAGGCGTCCGCCGTGCTCACGGCCACGATCTGCGCGAAGTACGACGTGCCGGTCGACCGGGACCACATCCTGGGCCACGGCGAGGTCCCGCAGTCCACTCACGAGGACCCCGGGCCCGTGTGGAACTGGAACAAGTACATGAAGCTCGTCGAGACCGCACACCGGCGCATCAGGACCTGACACCCCGTCGCCCCCATCACGCGGGCTCGCGGTCTCCGTACCCACGAGTTCACTGCGGCGGTACGCGTCATGACGCAGGGGGCTTTCGGTCGCCGCTGCGCACCAAGGTTCGCAGGTCGATGACGCGGTAGCCACGGTCGCTGAACGCATCCAGGATCTGCGGCAGGGCTTGGGCATCGATCACCTCGGTGCGGCCCTCGGAAGCGCCGACGTGCATCTGCACGATCGCGCCCGGGCGTAGGGCGTCCAGTGCTCTGTCTACCGCGTCGTTCACGGTCATGCCGCCCTCGGTGCCCTTCCATCCGTCGGTGTCGGTCGTGAACTCGACGACCGCAAAGCGGAGGGCGTTGACCTCCTCGATGTGTGTGGGGCTGGTCTCGCTGTAGGGAAACCGGAAGAACGGGGTGCGGGCTGCTCCCGCCCCGGCCGCGCGCAGCGCCTGGTCCGCGGCCAGCACCTCCTGTCTTCTACCGGCCTCGGTTAGGTCCTTGAAGTAGGGGTGGCTGTGGGAGTGGTTCCCCAGTCCGTGCCCGGCGGCTGCGATCCTGCGGACCGCCTCGGGATGCCGGACGGCGAAGTCGCCGGTCAGGAAGAACGTCGCCGGTGTCCGTCGGCGGGCAAGCTCGCCAAGGACGGTCTTCAGGCCGGCGTCGTTCCACGCCGCGTTGAACGTCACCGCGACGACCCGCTCGCGTGTTTGGATCACGCGGTTCTCCGACCCGAACAGCGACTGCAGGGCGTCCTCATCCGTTGCGGCCCCCGGGTGGGCAGAGACAGCCTTCGACGGCGCTGCCGTAGGCCCTGGCACCGCCGTCGGCCCCGGCTCCGCCGTGCACGAGACAGCCAACAGCCCAGCGGCCGCCACGAACAGGCGACGGAACCGCATGCGGCATGCGGCGAGTGGAGCATGTGTAGTCACACTGCCGTCATCGGCCGACCGACGCCTGTCCTTGAACCTCTACCTCCGTCCGGCCGCACGGAGAGCCAGAGGGAGAACCTGATGGTTGCTCCGCCTGCCGCGCCCGGGGTTCGACGTCGTCGCCGTCGATCCGTCCTCCAGCGCGACTGCGATGGCTCAAGAGGCGGAGGGGCGTGAGGGCCGCGGCATTGCCACCGGGCTTGAGCACCCGGGCGGCCTCCGACACGGTGATCGTCCAGACATCAGGCAGAGCGGCAGCCGCACCCGCGCGTCGTGCGGCTGCTGCGCGACGCGGCATCCGGTGGAGTGCGCATCGCGTCGATCTGTACGGGGGCCTTCGTTCTGGCGCGGGCCGGGTTGCTGGAAGGGTGCAGGGCGACGACCCACAGGCGGTTCGCCAGCATGTTGACCGACTGCTCGAGCCGTACGGCCCCCCTCCGATCCGGCCTGACGACAGCTGACCGGACATGCGAATCGTTGTACGCTGCCGGGACCGCCCTTGACCTGCGCTGAGCAGGCAGGGAGCAGACATATCGGGAGTTATTTCATGCTTCGCACCATGTTCAAGTCCAAGATCCACCGGGCCACCGTCACCCAGGCCGACCTGCACTACGTCGGATCCGTGACCATCGACGCCGATCTGCTGGACGCGGCGGATCTGCTGCCCGGGGAGCTGGTCCACATCGTGGACATCACCAATGGGGCGCGGTTGGAGACCTACGTCATCGAGGGGGAGCGCGGGTCCGGGGTCATCGGGATCAACGGCGCCGCCGCGCATCTGGTGCACCCCGGGGACCTGGTCATCCTCATCAGCTACGCGCAGGTCGAGGACGCCGAGGCCAGGGTGCTGAAGCCCCGGGTCGTGCACGTCGACGGCGACAATCGGATCGTCGAACTGGGTGCGGATCCCTCCGCGCCGGTGCCGGGTACGGATCAGGAGCGCAGCCCCCACGCGGTGGCCGTCTGAGGGGAGTCGGGGACCATGCCGCAGAGCCGAGGCGAGAGCCAGAGCCAGGGCCAGGGCCGGGACCGGGACCGGGACCGGGACCGGGACCGGGACCGGGACCGGAGCGCGTCGATCGAGTTCAAGGACGAGCGGGAGGCCGGTCGGCTGCTCGCGGTCGAGGGCGGGGTGGTGGTCGGCTTCATCGCCTACTTCGTCCTCGCCGAGGCGCCCCATGCCCTGGTGGCGGTGCACACCGTCGTCGAGCCGGGCCACGAGGGCCGGGGCATCGCCGGGGGGCTGGTGAGGACCTTCTACGGGATGGCCGCCGCCGAGGGCGTGCCCGTGGTTCCGCTCTGCCCGTACGCGGCGAGCTGGGCCGCCAAGCACCCCGACCAGGCGCCCGAGGCGTCCGCCGAAGTCGTGGCCGCGGCGAAGGCGCAGCTCGACTCCGATTCGGCCTTGTGGTGACGGGCTCCGGTCTGATCCTGCTGCACACCTCGCCCGTGCACGTCCCGGTCTTCGATGCCCTGCGCGACCGGCACCATCCCGGGGCCGTACTGCGGCACCTGGTGGCGCCGGAGCTGCTGGACCGGGCCCGCGCGGAAGGGCCGGAGTCCGTGGCTCCGGCCCTGCTGGGGCTGCTCGCCAAAGCCGGGCAGGGGCCCGTGCTGGTCACCTGCTCGACCATCGGCGCCACCGCGGAGTCCCTGGCTCCGGTGCTCGGCGCCCCGGTGCTGAGGGTGGACCGGCCGATGGCCGCCGCGGCGGTGCGCACCGGTGCGCGGATCGCCGTACTGGCCGCCCTGGAATCGACGCTCGCCCCGACCGCGCGGCTGCTGGCCGAGGAGGCCGGCGAGCGGCGCGTGTCGATCCGTACGCACCTGGTCGCCGGGGCCTGGGAGCGCTTCGAGGCGGGTGACACCGCCGGCTACCTCGCCCGGGTGGCCGCGGCCGCCGACGCCGTCACCGGGGCGGACGCGGACGTCATCGTGCTGGCCCAGGCCTCCATGGCCGGGGCCGCCGATCATGTCGCGACGCGGATCCCGGTGCTGTCCAGTCCGGCGCCGGGGCTGGCCGCGGGCCTGGGAATGCGTACGGCCCCGTAGGAGGGCGTAGCCGGAGCCGGGTGGGAAAATGGACCATATGGTGCGAAACGTAGAGCAGACGCAGCCGCCGGTCCCCGAGCCCATCCCGCGGCCGGTGCCCCCCGTGCCCGGCCCGGTCCCCGAGCCGGACCCGGTGCCTCCGCCGCCGGGGCCCGCGCCCATACCGCAGCCCGGGCCCTGGAGCTGAGCGGCCTCAGTCCGTACGGACCTCGGAGCGGTCGCCGCTCCAGAGGGTGTGGAACGAGCCCTCGCGGTCGGTCCGCCGGTAGGTGTGCGCCCCGAAGAAGTCCCGCTGCCCCTGCGTGAGGGCGGCCGGGAGCCGCTCCGCGCGCAGGGCGTCGTAGTACGCCAGGGAGGCCGCGAAGGCGGGTACCGGGATGCCCTGGCCGACCGCCGCCACGAGCACGGCCCGCCAGTCGTCCTGCGCCGCGCCGATCTCTCCCGCGAAGCTCTCGTCGGCCAGCAGGCTGGGCAGGTCCGGCCGGGCGTCGTACGCGGCGCGGATCCGGTCCAGGAACGCGGCCCGGATGATGCAGCCGCCGCGCCACAGCGAGGCCACCGCGCCCAGGTCCACGCCCCAGCCGTACTCCTCGCTGCCGGCCCGGATCTGGTGGAAGCCCTGGGTGTACGAGACGATCTTCGACGCGTACAGTGCCTGCTCCACCTGGGCGGCGAAGGCCTCCGCCGCCTCCGGTGAGAGCGGGACGGCCACCGGGCCCGCGAGCCCGCGAGCGGCCGTACGCAGCTCCGCGTGGCCGGAGACCGCGCGGGCGAAGACGGCCTCGGCGATCCCCGACACCGGCACCCCGAGGTCCAGGGCGATCTGCACGGTCCAGCGACCGGTGCCCTTCTGCTCGGCGGCGTCGGCGACGACGTCGACGTACGGGCGGCCGGTCGCGGCGTCCGTGTGCGCGAGCACCTCCGCCGTGATCTCGATCAGGTACGAGTCCAGGCGCCCCCGGTTCCACTCCCGGAAGGTCTCCGCGATCTTCGCGGGGGAGTAGCCCGCGACCTCGCGCAGCAGGTGGTAGGCCTCGGCGATGAGCTGCATGTCGGCGTACTCGATGCCGTTGTGCACCATCTTGACGAAGTGTCCGGCGCCGTCGGGGCCCACGTGCGAGGTGCACGGCGTTCCGTCGGCGGCCTTCGCGGAGATCTTCTCCAGCAGCGGACCGAGGGAGTCGTACGACTCCTTCGAGCCGCCCGGCATGATGCTCGGCCCGAGCAGCGCGCCCTCCTCGCCGCCGGAGATGCCCACGCCCACGAAGTGGATGCCCTGCTCGCGCAGTTCCCTCTCGCGGCGCCGCGTGTCCTCGAAGTGCGCGTTGCCGCCGTCGATGATGACGTCGCCCTCCTCCAGGAGCGGGGCGAACTCACGGATCACGGCATCGGTCGGCTCGCCGGCCTTCACCATGATGACGAGGCGGCGGGGGCGCTCCAGCGCGTCGACGAACTCCTTCGGCGAACCGGCCGGCACGAAGGTGCCCTCGTGCCCGAATTCCTCCACCAGTGCCGTGGTCTTCGCGGCGGTGCGGTTGTGGACGGCCACGGTGAATCCGTTGCGGGCGAAGTTGCGGGCGAGGTTGCTGCCCATGACCGCGAGCCCGGTGACGCCGATCTGGGCTGTGCTGGTGCTCATCGTTGCGCTCCTGCGTGCTTCGGTGTGCGGGGAACACCGACGCTACCGGCACCCGGGCCCGTACGGATCTTTTGGCCGTCGAGACACCGTCAATTTCCGCTGACGTGCGCCCCGTTGCGCCTCTTGTCATGCTCTGATCGCCCCGTTAAGTTGTGCGGTTCCTGATGTCTTCGATGGGGGCTCCCATGGGTGTACGGGGCCGGCACCGCCGGTATCAGCCGAGCAGCATCAACCGGGCGTCGCTGGCCGTCACCGCCGGCGGAGCCGGGATCGCGCTCCCGTTCATCGGCGCCGGGGTCGCCGACGCCGCCTCCGTGGACACCTGGAACAAGGTCGCCGCCTGCGAGTCGACCGACAACTGGCGCATCAACACCGGCAACGGCTACTACGGCGGCCTCCAGTTCAGCCAGAGCACCTGGCGGGCCTTCGGCGGCACCGCCTACGCCGCACGCGCCGACCTGGCCACCAAGGACCAGCAGATCGCGGTCGCGGAGAAGGTCCTGAAGGGCCAGGGGCCCGGGGCGTGGCCGCACTGCGGGAAGCAGGCCGGACTCAGCCGCAGCGGGCCGGCTCCGGCCGTCGCCCCACAGGCGGCGTTACGGGCCGGTTCGCAGCCCGGGGCGCCGTCGCAAGCGCAGCCCCAGGGGGCGAACGCGGCCCCGGCGCAGAGCGCCGCACCCCGTCCGACGGGGACCTCCGTGCTACCGAACCCCTACGTCGTCGCGCCCGGCGACTCCCTGTCCGCGATAGCCGCCGAGCAGCACGTCGAGGGCGGCTGGCAGGCGCTGTACGAGACCAACCGGGCCACCGTGGGCGGCAACCCGAACCTGATCTTCCCCGGCCAGCGGCTGATCTTGCGGATCACCGCCGCGCCGCCCGCGCAGAACCCCGAGAAGCCACCGCGGACCGCGGAACCGGTGAAACCCGTGGAGCCGGCGGCCGACAAGCCCGCCGAGAAGCCCGCGCCAACGAATCCACCCGAGAAAGCAGCCGAGAAGCCCGCCGAAAAACCGGTCGCGAAGCCCGCCGACAAGCCCGCCGACAAGCCCGCCGACAAGCCGGCGTCACAGCCCGCCTCAGTGCAGCAGAAGCCGGTTGCGGGCGGATTCTCCGCTCCCGTCGACGCCGCCCTCGGCACCGCGTACCGCGTCGCGGGCTCCTCCTGGTCCAGCGGCTACCACACGGGCGTCGACTTCCCCGTGGCGACCGGCACCGCCGTCAAGTCAGTCGGGCCCGGCCAGATCGTCTCCGCCGGCTGGGCCGGCGCCTACGGCTACCAGGTCGTCATCCGGCACACCGACGGCCGGTACTCCCAGTACGCCCACCTCTCGGCCCTCGGCGTGAAGGCCGGCCAGCAGGTCTCCGGAGGCCAGCGGATCGGCCGCTCCGGCTCGACCGGCAACAGCAGCGGCCCGCACCTGCACTTCGAGATGCGCACGGGGCCCGGCTACGGCTCCGACATCGACCCGCTGAAGTACCTCCGGAGCCATGGAGTCCGCATCTGACCCGCGCACGTGCGACGGCACGGCGGTGAGCAGGAGCAGTCCCGCCGCCGCCACCACGGCGCTGACCAGCGCCGCCGCCGTGCCCGCCGCCCCGTACCGGAAACCCTCGTCGAACAGCGAGATGCCGACCGTCGCCGCGACCACCGGGTTGATCACCGTCACCGTGGCCAGCGGCGCGGTCAGCCCGGCACCCCGGTAGGCCGCCTGCGACAGCAGCAGCCCGCCGGCCGCCAGCACCGCGATCGCCGCCAGATCCGGCCACACGCCGCCCAGCGCGCCCGGCCGGAAGTTCTCGGCCACCGACTTGGTGAACACCGAGGCCATGCCGAAGGCCGTACCGGCCGCCGCGGCCAGCAGCACGCTGCGCAGCACCGCCCGGTGCATCCGGTGCGCCGCCACGAACAGCACCGCCACCGCGGCCCCGGTCACCGTCAGCAGCAGGCTCCGCTCGTCCGCCGCCAGCGACTGCTCCGCCCGCCGGTCCCCGCCGGTCAGCGCCAGCAGCCCGGCGAGGCCCACCGTGGCCAGCAGCGCCCCGCGCCAGGCGGCCGCGCCCGCCCGGCGCCGTACGAAGACGGCCGCCATCGGCAGGGCGAAGACGATGGTGAGCGCGCCGAGCGGCTGGACCAGGCTCAGCGGCCCGTACGCGAGGGCCACCACGTGCAGCAGCGCACCGAGGCCGTTCAGCCCCACCGCCACCCACCAGCCGCCCCGCCGCAGCGGTGCGTACGGGCGGTCCGGCGTGCTCACCGCGACCCGTTCCTGGACGATCGCGCCGCCCGCGTACGCCAAGGCGGACACGAAGGAGAGCAGGACCGACAGCGCCAGTGCACTCATAAGGTCCACAATGCCCGACCCATCTGCGCTATTCCTCCGCCCACAGGTGGTCACGAGTCATACTCCCGACGTAGTACGGGAGTACGCAGAGCGTGGCCCTTCCACGAGTGGAAAGCGACCCCTACCGGGCCCCGGAGTCACCGGGCCGACCCGTACGGTGACGGGCCGCACGCGGTGCGTGAGTTCCCCGGAACGGGTTTGGCTCCGGGCGCGTGGGATCCGTACAGTTTCCCTTTTGAGGACTTCCGCAGCAGGCGGATGCGGACGAGTGATCAAGGAACGACAGCGGCAATGACGGTGACCGAAGACAGCCAGGACTACGGGCACGCCTACGGGCCGGGCATCGACCCCGATCGGCTCGCCCTCTGCCTCAGCGTGCTCGACGAGCTGGACAAGCTCGACGTCGACCACCCCGACGCGATCACCGTACGCCGCGCCACCGCGGGCCTCTACCGCACGGTCAAGCAGCGCCGCCGCCAGGAGCGCCGCGCCGCCAAGACCGCCAACGACAAGGCCGTCACCGAAGCCACCGCCACCGGCTCCGCCGAGCGCATCGACGACGAGACCCAGGGCAACGCCCTGACCGCCGCCGCCAAGGGCCCGATCGCCGGAATACTCCAGCGCCCGCGCTCCTGCTACATCTGCAAGACCCGCTACGTCGAGGTCGACGCGTTCTACCACCAGCTCTGCCAGGACTGCGCCGCCTTCAACCGCGCGCGCCGCGACGCCCGTACCGACCTGACCGGCCGCCGCGCCCTGCTCACCGGCGGCCGCGCCAAGATCGGCATGTACATCGCGCTGCGGCTGCTGCGCGACGGCGCGCACACCACCATCACCACCCGCTTCCCGGGCGACGCGATCCGCCGTTTCAAGGCCATGCCCGACAGCTCCGAGTGGCTGCACCGGCTGAAGATCGTCGGCATCGACCTGCGCGACCCGGCCCAGGTCGTCGCGCTCGCCGACTCGGTCGCCGCCGAGGGCCCGCTCGACATCCTGATCAACAACGCCGCGCAGACCGTACGCCGCTCCCCGGGCGCGTACAGCGAGCTCGTCGCCGCCGAGAACGCCCCGCTCCCGGCCGGCGAGCTGCCCGCCGCCGAGGTCATCGGCACCTTCGGCAGCGGCGCCGTCGACCGCGTCGCCGCGCTGCCCTCCGGCAAGGGCGAGAAGCTCAGCGCCCAGGACGTCACCGAGCTGGCGCTGGTCTCCGGCTCCGCCTCCCTGGAGCGGATCGCGGCCGGCACCGCCATCGACGCGGGCGGCCTGGTCCCGGACCTGCACGACACCAACAGCTGGATCCAGACGGTGTCCGAGGTGGACCCGATCGAGCTGCTCGAAGTGCAGCTGTGCAACTCCACCGCGCCGTTCATCCTGATCAGCAAGCTCCGCCCGGCGATGGCCGCGGCCGAGGCGGGCCGCAAGTACGTCGTCAACGTCTCCGCGATGGAGGGCGTCTTCAGCCGCGGTTACAAGGGCGCCGGTCATCCGCACACCAACATGGCGAAGGCCGCGCTGAACATGCTGACGCGCACCAGCGCCCAGGAGATGTTCCAGAAGGACCAGATCCTGATGACCGCCGTCGACACCGGCTGGATCACGGACGAGCGCCCGCACCCGGACAAGGTCCGCCTGGCCGAGGAGGGTTTCCACGCCCCGCTCGACCTGGTCGACGGCGCGGCCCGGGTCTACGACCCGATCGTCCGCGGCGAGGCCGGCGAGGACCTGTTCGGCGTCTTCCTGAAGGACTACGCCCCGGCGAACTGGTAGCCCCCGCGGCCTGCGGCCCTCCTGCCTGCGGACCCCGCTCCTACGAGATGCCCGCGCTCGACCCCCTCGGTGAACCGAGGGGGTCGAGCGCGTTCCCGGCCGGCCCGGCCGCCCGGCAGGCCCTGGCCGCGACCAGTTCGAGCAGCGGCCGCCAGTCCTCCAGTACGCCCGCGTCCAGACCGCAGTCCGCGGCCGCGTCGTGGGCCTGGCGCAGGCTGGCCACCGCGTCGGCCTGGTCGCCCCCGGCCTCGTCGCCCTCGCCGCGTCGTCCGGGGGCCGGCGCGTGCAGCCGTACCAGCCGTACCAGCCGTACCAGCCGGGCCACCCGCTCGCCCAGCAGCGGGCGGATCGCCTCCGCCGCGAGCTCCGCCGGCTCCGGCCGACCCGCTCCCTCACCCGGACGGAGCATCCGGCCGAGGTCGTGCACCAGGCCTGCGATCTGGAGTTCCTTGTCGAAGGGGTGCGAGCGGCGCAGCAGGGCCGCCGTCCGCAGACCGTGCTCGTCGCGGCAGCCGTGCAGCAGATCCATCAGCTCCAACACGCTTGTGACGTACGGAACTTCGAGCTCCGGCACCCAGGACCTCGCCACCGCCGACCCCCTCCGTCCCACCCCGCGCATCCGGCGTCGAGCAGACCATCCGTCACGTACCCGCCGACCTACGACGTGCTGAACTCGGGACGAAAATAAGAGGGCGCAGCGGGTTTTGCCTTCCGATCGAGCGGAGGTGCGCTCATATGTGTACTCTGGGGCATCAAGACGGCCCCATCCGGGCCGCGCTCCACGAAGGCGCCACCGCGTCCGGAAACCCTTTATCCCTTGCCCGGCGCGCGGTCCGCTTGCCGGGTTACGCGACGCAAAGGAGTGCGCGGTGACTGAAAAGACGCAGCCCGAACCGACGTTGCTGGAGCGGACGGGATCGCGGGCGAAGCCGCGAACCGACGAAATCGGAAGCCTTGAGGTCTGGGCCCGATCCGCCCCCATCCGGCTGGCCGGGTACGAGGACGACCTGGCGGAATCACACATCCTGCCCGGCATCGACTGACCGGCAGAGCGGTACCAAGCGCCCCCTCGTGCCGATATCGCACCGGGGGCGCTGCCCTGCCCGGTTGGTTCCCGAACCGCCTACGCCGTGAGCGTCATCGCTGTCGGCGATCACGACTTCCGCCGCCCCGCCCGTCCAGGGCAGGCTGACGCACATGAAGCTGCTGATGCTGGGTGGTACCGAATTCGTCGGACGTGCGATCACCGAGGAGGCCCTCGACCGGGGCTGGGAGGTGACCGTCTTCCACCGCGGACACCACGCGCCCCCGCCGGGGATCTCCGCCCTGCACGGGGACCGCACCGCACCCGGAGGGCTGGCCGCCCTCGCCGAGGGTGAGTGGGACCTCGTCGTCGACACCTGGGGCGGCGCCCCCACGGCGGTGCGCGACAGCGCCCGCCTGCTGCGCGAACGGGCCGGACGGTACGCGTACGTCTCCAGCCGCTCCGTGTACGCCTACCCCGCCTCCGCCGGCCTCGACGAGGACGGCCCCCTCGTCGAGGGCTCGCCGGACGCCGGGTCCACCGCCTACGCCGAGGACAAGCGCGGCGCCGAGATCGCCGCCCTCGACGCCTTCGGCGACCGCGCCCTCCTGGTGCGCGCCGGTCTGATCGTCGGCCCCTACGAGAACGTGGGCCGACTGCCGTGGTGGCTGAACCGCACCGCCCGCGGCGGCCCGGTGCTCGCCCCCGGCCCGCGCGAACTCCCCATCCAGTACATCGACGTACGCGACCTCGCGCGCTGGACCCTGGACGCCGCCGAGGCGGGACGCGACGGCGCGTACAACCTGGTCTCCCCGGTCGGCCACGCCACGATGGGCACCCTGCTCGACGCCTGCGCAGCCACCACCGGCGGGGGCGCCGAACTGCGCTGGACCGACCCGGCCCTGCTCCAGGAGGCGGGCGTCGAACCCTGGACCGAGCTCCCGATCTGGATCCCCGAGGGCGAGCCCTACGGCCACATGCACGGCGGCGACGTCTCCAAGGCGCTGGCGGCCGGCCTCAAGTGCCGGCCGGTGGAGGAGACGGTCGCCGACACCTGGGCCTGGCTCCGGACGCTCGGCGGAGTCGCGCCGCAGCGGCCCGACCGGCCCGCCCCGGGCATCTCCCCGGAGCGCGAGGCCGCGCTACTCGGGCTCTGACACCCGTACGTCCGCGAGGCGGGTCGGCGGAAGGTACTCGCGCACCAGTGTGCGGTGCCACCACGCTCCCGTCTCGCGCAGCTCCCGCCAGGTGGTGAACCGGTAGCGGTACAGCAGGGCCCGGACGTACAGGGGCGGAGCGTCCGGGAACGGATTGTGGCGCAGCAGCCGCAGTGTGTCCCGGTCGCCCGCCAGCAGCCGCTCCACGAACGGCCCGAACCAGTCCCGCGCATAGCCGGGGGAGATCGCCGCGAACCACATCAGCCAGTCCAGCCGCAGATGGTACGGGGCGAACTGGCGCGGAATCCTGCGCACTTCACCCGGCTTGCCCTTGAAGCCGTACTCCCGCCAGGCGCCGTCCGCGCGCGGCACCCGGTCTGCGGTGCCCTCCACCACCACCTCCATGCGGACCCGGCCGACCGAGCCGAAGGCCCCGTACGTGTTGACCAGGTGCAGCGCGTCGAAGGAGCGGTTCATCACCTGCCGGCGCGAGATCATGTTGAGCACCGGATGGCGGCTGAGGAAGAGGACCAGGGCGGTCACCGCGCAGACCAGGACCACGAACCACACCGGAGCCGCCCGGGAGGCGGCGGCCGGGGGAGCGCCCGCGAGCCCGGTGAAGTCCACGGCCGACACGGCTACCGTGATCGTCAGCCAGTTCAGCCAGGCGAAGTTGCCCGAGAGCACCAGCCACAGCTGCGTCGCGATGATGATCCCGGCGGCGTACGAGGCCACCGGCTGCGGAGTGAACAGCAGCACCGGGACGACCAGTTGGGTCACGTGGTTGGCTGCGCACTCCGCCCGGTGCAGCGGCTTCGGCAGATGGTGGAAGAACCAGCTCAGCGGCCCCGCCATCGGCTGCGTCTCGTGGTGGAAGTACAGGCAGGTCAGCTTGCGCCAGCAGGGGTCCCCGCGCATCTTGATCAGCCCGGCGCCGAATTCCACGCGGAAGAGCAGCCAGCGCAGCAGCCACAGCACCAGCACCGGCGGCCCGATCCGCGCATTGCCGAGGAAGACGGCGAGGAAGCCGACCTCCAGCAGCAGCGACTCCCAGCCGAAGGAGTACCAGGTCTGCCCGACGTTCACGATGGAGAGGTAGAGCAGCCACAGCACGGCCCACATCGCCATGGCAGCGCCCAGCGGCACCTCGTCCCCGGCCCCGGCGGCCAGCGCCGCGGCCAGCGCCGCCCCCGCCCAGGCGCAGCCCGCGAAGAGCCGGTCCGAGTAGCGCAGTTGGAACAGGCTCGGAGCGCGCCGGAAGGGCACGTACCGCACGTAGCGCGGCACGGGCAGCATGCCGTGCGCCCCGATCAGGGCCCGGAACTGCAGGGCGGCCCCGATGAAGGCCACGAGGTAGACACCGGCGAGGGCCCGCTGGAAGACCAGCCGGGCGATCCAGTAGCCGGGCGCCGTGAACCAGTCCATCCCCTCCAGTATCGGGCCGGTCAGCCGGACGTGGCCAGCTTGCGCAGGTGGTGGCCCAGCCAGCGTGCGTAGCGCAGCTGGAGGAAGGGGACCAGTGGGCCGCCGAGGCGGGTGTACCAGCTGTTCGGGCGGCTGAAGGCGGTCACCGTGAACCACACCGTCCCGTCGGGGTCCATGTCCACGATGAAGGACTCCTCGCCGCACTCGGGGTGGCCGGACAGGGTCCCGTAGGCGAAACCGATGCGTGCGGGCTCGTAGGCGGTCCAGATCACCTGGCACGGAGCGTCGATCCGCAACGGCCCGAGGCCGATCCCGACGACCACCCGGCTGCCCGGCCGGACGGCGCCGGCATCGGCCCGTATCCGCATCCCCGAGGTCCGGTGCGCGTGGAAGGTGGTCACCGCGGTGCCGGCGGCCTCGAAGACGGCCCGGCCGTGGCCGAGGCGGGTGCGGTGGTGCAGGTGGTTGTATCCGGCGGGCAGCGGCCGGTGGGCCGTCGCGCCCTTGTCGGGGTAGCTGAGGGTGTCCCGGCCGGCGCTGATGAGGCGGGTCATGGCGAGGTCTCCAGTCGGTCGGTCACCGGTCGGCGGTGGACAACGGGTGGTTGACAACGGGCGGTGGACATCGGGTGGTGGACAGTCGTCGGCGGTCAGTCGGCGCCAGGCCAGTAGCGAGCACAGGGCGAACCCGAGGGCGTTCCCGAGGCCGTGGGTCGCGGCCATCCAGGTCACGGTGGGGTGCACGATCCCGGTCGCCTCGCCGGCCGCCCACCACAGGGCGAGCAGCATGGTGGCCACCAGGACGGCCGCCGAGGTCGCGAGCAGCGCCCGTGTGGTCCGGTCCGGCCCGGCGGGCCGGATCTCCCGCCAGGTCAGCAGGGCCACGGCCCACATCCCGCCGGTCAGGACCACCGCGCCCAGCAGCTCGGCCCAGTCGTCGACGAAGTAGCCGAGGAGCACGAGCAGGGTGCCGGCCGGGACGCTGTACGCCGCCCCGCGCGACAGCCCGGTCGCGGACCGGGTGCGGACGGCCCGGCACACCAGCCCGGCGACCAGGGCGGCCGCGAATCCGGCGAAGTGGAAGTGCGGCACGGTCAGCGCCAGGATGTCGAGATCGAAGCCGAAGAGCCGGTACCCGGCGCGCTCGGCCACCAGCGCCGTCCCGGCGATCGAAGGCGAGACCAGCGCGGTGGCGACGGCGATCTCCGGCGGGGAGGGGCGGCCCCGTAGCAGGCGGAGGGGGGCCCGGGCCGCGAGCGCCAGGCAGACCGCCGCGTAGAGTGCGGCGAGCGCCGTCGCGGGCGCCCCGCGGGGCAGCCAGAGGCACAGCGCTCCGGGGGCCGCGAGCAGGGGCCAGAGGCGGGCCGTCCGGCGGAGCCCGGCCGGGTCGATCAGGCGCAGGCCCGCCGGGACGACGTAGAGCATGCCCAGGGTGACGATCACGTTCACCAGTACCGTCACCCTGGACTCCCCCCAACGCTGCGGTCGAACGCCTTGAACGCGTTCAACTCACGGTGGTGAGCCTAGGAGATTCCTTGAACATGTTCAAGGCGCTCTCCGGTTGCGGCTCTCGCGCGGATGCGGCAGACAAGAGGAAGCAACCGGGGCGAAAAGGGAGAATCACGTGCACGCACCGTCACTTCCGACACCTCGTCAGGCGTCGCGTCGTCATGCACCGGCCGGCGCCGCCCTCTTCGCCGTCCTCGGCCTGTTCGCCGCGGCCTGCGGCGGCTCGGACGAGCCGGCGAGCACCGCCGGATCCGAGAGCCAGGAGGTCCACCTCCAGCCCGTGGCCTCCGCGGGCCCCCACCCCTTCACCGCATCCTCGGCCACCGCCGAGTCCGCCCCCGTACAGCCCCCGCTGCCCAATCCGACCGGACAGGGCATCCGCACCGTCAACGCGGCCACCCCCGGCCTCTACGGCGGCACCCAGCGGCTCGGCAGCTGCGACGTGGAACAGCAGGTCCGTTTCCTGACCGCCGACAACGCCAAGGCCCGCGCCTTCGCCCAGGCCTCCGACATCGAACAGGCGAAGATCCCCGACTTCCTGCGCGAGCTCACCCCCGTCGTGCTGCGCGCGGACACCCGCGTCACCAGCCACGGCTTCCGCGACGGCCGCGCCGACAGTTTCCAGTCCGTCCTCCAGGCCGGCACGGCCGTCCTCGTCGACGAACACGGCATGCCCCGGGTCCGCTGCGGCTGCGGGAACCCGCTGGCCTCCCCGCGCGCCGCCAAGGGTTCCCCGGTACACAAGGGCGACCCGTGGAACGGCTACCAGCCCAACCAGGTCATCGTCATCGAACCCACCACCCATGTGATCAACAACCTGGTCATCGTCAACATCGCCGACAACACCTGGATCGAGCGCAAGCGGGGCGACGACGGCGCCCAGGACCGGACCCCGCAGGTGGTGCCCCCGTACGACCCGGCCGACGGCATCCCGACGGGGCCCCTCACCCCGCCCGGCACCACGCCGGCCGATCCGTGCCCGCCCGGTACGGCGGACTGTCCGCCGAACACGCAAAGCCCGTCGAACCCGTCCAGCCCGCAGAGCCCGGGCGACGTGCCGTCGGACCCGGCCGCCCAGCCACAGGACGCACCGTCCGACATCCCCTCGGACCTGCCGGGCGACGTGCCGTCGGACATCCCGTCCGACCTGGCGCCGCAGGACCCGAGTGACCCGGCGCTGCCCCTGGAGCCCGACGGATCGACGGCGCAACCGAGCGATCCGGACGTCCCGTCCACCGACCCCTCCACCGACCCGTTCGCCGACCCGGACCCGCAGCAGCAGCCCTCGGACGAGGGCCTCTCGCTGGAGAGCGCCTGACCGGCCCGTGTGTCATGGTGGATCGGTGCCGACCACCGTATCGCTGCCGGACGACTGGCCCGCACACCCGGACCGGTCGCTCTCGCTGAACCGCATGGGCAGTTTCGACTGGGACCTCGTGACCGGTCTCATGCACATGGACGAAGCGGCCCTCGACGTCTTCGACACGACCCCCGACGAGTACGACGGCCGGCCCGACTCCCTCGCCCCGCGCGTCCCGCCCGCCGAGGGCGCCCGGCTCGACGCGCTCGTCTCCTCCGCCCTCAAGAGCGGAGTGGACAGCTACGGCGCCTACTTCCGCATCCGCTGCCGCGACGGGCGGCTGCGCTGGACGCACACCCAGGGACGCGTGATGCGCGGGCCGGACCGGCGCCCGTACCGGATCATCGGCATCGTCCGGGACGCGACCGAGGAGCTCAGCCACTCGGCGGAGCGCCTCGGCCTGGACGAGGAACGGCGCCGCCAGACCTCGGTGGTCGAGAGCACCACCGCCGCCCTCGCGCACGCCCGGACCGTGCAGGACGTCATCGACGCGCTCGGCGACGCCCACGGCCTGGAACGGCTCGGGTCGATGGGCATGGTGATGGGCCTCGTGGAAGCCGGCCGGATCCACCTCGTCGCGGAGGGGCCGCAAGGCAGCTTCGTCCCTGGCACCCGCTACACCCGCATCGACGAGGAGTACCCGATGAGCGAGGTCGTCCGCTCGCTCCAGCCGCGCTTCCTCGACTCGGCGCAGGAGTTCGCCGAGGGCTATCCCGCGCTCTGGGCGAAGATCTCGAACATGCGGATCTCGGCAGCCGCCTATCTGCCGCTCATCGCCCAGGCCCGCCCGATCGGCGCGATCGGACTGCTCTACCAGGACAAGGACGGCTTCACCCAGGAGGAGCGCAACCTGCTCGTCGCACTCGGCAGCAGCATCGCGCAGAGCCTCCAGCGGGCCATGCTGCTGGAGCAGGAGCACGACCTGGCCGAGGGCCTGCAGCAGGCCATGCTGCCGCGGCGGATCCCGGCGGTGTCCGGTGGGGAGATCGCCGTACGGTACCGCTCCGCCCGGATGGGCCAGGACATCGGCGGGGACTGGTACGACGTCATCCCGCTGCCGGGCGGCCGGGTCGGCGCGGTGATCGGCGACGTCCAGGGCCACGACACGCACGCGGCGGCGGTCATGGGCCAGCTGCGGATCGTACTGCGCGCGTACGCCGCCGAGGGGCACGCGCCCGGCACGGTCATGGCCAGGGCCTCCGTCTTCCTGCACGAGCTGGACACCGACCGCTTCGCGACGTGCCTGTACGTGGAGGCCGACCTCTCGACGGGGGTGCTCCAGCTGGTCCGGGCGGGCCACATCGACCCGCTGCTGCGCACCCGTGACGGGGACTGCCACCGGCTCCCGGTGGCGGGCGGGATGCCGCTCGGCCTCTCGGCGGAGTTCGGCCGCCTCGAGTACCCGGTGACCACGGTGGAACTGGACCCCGAGGAAACGCTCCTGCTGTGCACCGACGGCCTGGTGGAAGAGCCCGGCGCCGACCTCGACGACGGGATCCGGCTGCTGACCTCCCTCGTCCGGGGCGGGCCGGCGGAGCTGCAGCTCCTGGCGGACCGGCTGTGCGAGGTCGTCGACGAACGGGGCGGGGACGACGACATGGCGCTGCTCCTGCTGCGCCGCAGCACGCAAGCCGCCCCCCGGGGCGGCGGCCGGCTGCAGCAGCACGTGGCACCGGGAGACCCCGAGGCGCTGGTGGCGGCCCGCCACATGATCGGGGCGGCGGTGCGCGCGTGGGGCGCGCGGGAACGGGCCGACGAGATCGAGCTCGTCGCGGACGAGCTGATCGTGAACGCGCTGATGCACACGGACGGCCCGGCGATCGTGACCCTGCGGGTCCTGACGGGTCCCGAGCGCAGGCTCCGGGTGGAGGTCGAGGACCGCTCCAGCGCGTTGCCGCGGCGGCGGGAGGCGGGGGAATCGGGGGTCTCGGGGCGGGGCCTGATGCTGGTGGATCGGCTGGCGGACGGGTGGGGCGTGGAGCCGCGGGGTGGTGGCAAGTGTGTGTGGTGCGAGTTCGTGATGGCGTAGGGCCGGTGCGGCGCCGCCGCGCAAGCGGCCCCGGGCTGCGCCCGGGCTACCCGGGGCTCCGCCCCGGACCCGCGCCTCAAACGCCGGCGAGGCTGAAAGATCGGGGCTCCGCCCCGGACCCCGCGCCTCAAACGCCGGCGGGGCTGGATTTGCCCGGCGGGGCTGGATTTGTGCCGGGGGCTGGATTTGGGTCCGGGCACTGGGAAAGTCCGTTGCGGGGGTGGCGGGGGTCCGTGAGGATCGGGGTGATGACGAACGCCATGGATGAAGTACGCCGATTGCTGGAGAAGGACGATCTGCCCGGAGCGGTACGGTCGCTGCGGCCGCACGCCGAGACGGCGTCGATCACCGAACTCGCCGAGGCCACACGGGCCTTGGCCGACGCCGCCGGGTTCGAGGACCTCGCCGACGCCGCCCGGGCCGCCGCCGAGCGGGCCGGCGAACCGCAGGCCCTCTACGACTTCGGCTACGCCTGCGTCGAGCGCGGCGTCGCCTTCCTCGCCGTCGCGCCGCTGCGCGAGGCGCTCCGACTGCTTCCCGACTCGCGCCCGCTGCTCGCCGAGCTGGTCTCCGCCCTGGAGGACGAGCACCGGCACGCCGAGGCCGCCGCGCTGCTCTCCGACCGGGGCGACCGGCTGCCCGCCTGGCCCGAGACGTACCTCCTCGTGCACCACACCCTGCTGGCCGGGGACCTGGACACCGCCGAGGGGCTGTTGCCCCGCCTCCCCGCACCCGAGGACGCGCAGTGGTCGGGCGCGCGCGAGCGCCAGACCCGCCAGGTGCTGCGCAGCGGCCAGTCCCGCAGGGCCCAGGTCACGGCCGGCCACGCGGATCCGCTCGGCCGCGCCGATCTGCGCGGCTGGCACTACGGCCTCACCGGCGGCCTGCTCGGCACCCTCTCCCCGTACGGCTGGGAGGCCGGGATGACCGGCCGGTACGCGTACCTCGGAGACAGCCACGAGCAGTGCCGGCGCGGCCTGGCCCGCCTCTCGCTCGCCCTGGAGGCCGCCGGGCGCCGCCCCGCCACGGTCTCGCTGCTGCCCGGCCGGTCCGACCGGATCCTCGGGCTCGCCGCCGCCCGGGTGCTGGGGCTGCCCGCCGTACCGTACGAGCCCCACCGCACGGACACGCTCGTCGTCGCGTACGACCTGAACGCGCTCGACCACGACCTCGTCCGTACGCTGCACGCGCGCGCCGACGGCCAGATCCTCTCCGAGCACGCCACCTGCTGGACCGACCCGCCCGCGGTGAGCGCGGACTTCAGCACGCTGCTGTGTCAGTACGTCTCCCCGCCGTGGAAGGACGACGACCGGCCCGAGGAGGAGATCGCCCGGGACGTCGCCGTGGCCGCCCCCGACCCGGACCAGGGCGACGGCGAGACCCCGCCCGACCCGGACGAGGCGTTCCGCGCCTTCGTGACCGCCGTCCGCACCGGCTGGCTCGCGGCCCCCCGCGACCGCGTCGCCTCGCCCGGCCCCGTGTCCAGCTCGCGCTTCGCCTGAGGCGGCGGCAGGCTGGGACCATGCCGGAGCTTCCCGAGGTCGAGGCCCTGCGGGAGTACCTCGACGAGCACCTCACCGGGCGGGTGGTCGAGCGCGTCCACCCGCTCGCCGTGAGCGTGCTCAAGACGTACGATCCGCCGCTGACCGCCCTCGAAGGGCAGCCGGCCGGTGCCACCGCCCGGTACGGCAAGTTCCTGGCCCTGCGGATCGGGGAGCTCCACCTCGTCACCCACCTGGCCCGGGCCGGCTGGCTGCGCTGGCAGGACAGCATGCCCGCGCAGCCGCCGCGCCCCGGCAAGGGGCCGCTCGCGCTGCGCGTGGTGCTGGAGGGCGGTGGCGGCTTCGACCTCACCGAGGCCGGGACCCAGAAGCGCCTCGCCGTCTATGTGGTGCGCGACCCGCAGGAGGTGCCCGGTATCGCCCGCCTCGGCCCCGATCCGCTCGCCGAGGACTTCGACCGGGACCGTTTCGTCGCGCTGCTCGCGGGGGAGCGGCGCCAGATCAAGGGCGTCCTGCGCGACCAGAGCGTCATCGCGGGGATAGGCAATGCCTACAGTGACGAGATCTTGCACGCGGCGAAGGTCTCACCGTTCAAGCTCGCCGCGTCCTTCAGCGAGGAGCAGCTGACCCAGCTCTACACGGCGGTCCAGGACACCCTGCGCGAGGCCGTCGCGCGGGCGCACGGGGTGGCCGCGGGGAAGCTCAAGGCCGAGAAGAAGAGCGGGCTGCGCGTGCACGGCCGGGCCGGGGAGCCGTGCCCGGTGTGCGGGGACACCGTCCGCTCGGTGTCCTTCGCCGACTCCTCGCTCGAGTACTGCCCCACCTGCCAGACCGGCGGAAAGCCGCTCGCCGACCGGCGGCTGTCACGCCTCCTCAAATAGCCGGGCGCTGCGTAGACTCCGGCACCATGCCCGAGGAGCAGCAGCAGTCGCCGCCCCGGCGCGAGATCGTCACCGGGGTGCCCCGGGGCGCCCGCCGCCGGCCGCCCGCGCACACCCCGGCGCGCTCGGAGATCTCCGAACAGACCACCCTCGGGGCCACGTACGTACGGGCCCTCATGCGCAGCCAGTTGCGCGCCGGGCTGGGTGCGCTGGCCGCGCTCGCCCTGCTCGTCGGGACGCTGCCGCTGGTGTTCGCGCTGCCGCGCGCCGCGTCGGGGCCGCTGGTCTGGGTGGTGCTCGGCCTGCTGGTGTATCCGGTGATGTGGCTCATCGCCCGGTGGTACGTCACCCGGGCGGAGCGCAACGAGGCCGATTTCACGGGCCTGGTGATGGACCCTGCGGAGAGGTCTCCCTAGTGCTTTGACCGGAAAGGTTCACCGGGTCACAGCGCCCGGCACGGCACCTCGCGGCGTTGTCGGACCGCGCAAGTACGTCCAGTACGAGCCGCGGTCCTCCGCCTTGCGATGCACCGCACCGGACGCCGCGACCCGGCAAACCTTTCCGGCCACAGCACTAGCCAGGGGTGTCTTCAGAACAGGTGCATCGCCAAGTGGCCCAGGGGCAGCCCGAGCTGCCAGGCCGGGGTCCACACGCGTGCGTTCTCGTCGAGCCCCGGCGGGGTGTCGGCGTGGCCGTGGCGACCGGGGTCGAGGTTGGTGGCGAACAGCTCGGTGTGGTCCAGCCAGCGCCATGCCGCCCGGGCCAGCTCCAGGTCGGGCTCCTCGCCGCGGCCGCGCTCCCTGGCCTCCTCGCCCAGCGCGAGGAAGCGGGTGTGCACCCAGTCGCGCCAGGGATGTCCGTACGCCGTGAGCGACAGCCACTCGTCGAGCTGTGAGACCACGCGGATCCCGGAGAGCTCGCCGGCCGCGTCCGAGAGGTAGATCGTCAGGGCGAGCGTGTCCCGTCCGGCCCGGAACTCCAGGGTGCTGACCGGGATCAGCCGGCCCGTGCGCAGCAGTTCGTCTGCGATGTACTCGGCGTAGAGCCAAGCCATGGGCACCGCGAGCCCGCCGTCACTGGTGCCGTTCATACCCTCGGGCTGCACCGTTCCACCTTCTCCCGCGCGTCGAGCGTCCCGTCGTCGTCAGCGTTGAGCCTTCACCGAGCGGATCGCGGAGCGGGGGATGTTTACTCAATTTGGACGTTCTGGTGCCGAATTCGATGCGTTTTATGTCCGGTCCGCATCCATTCGCGGCGTTCCCCGACCCCCTCCCCGACCCCTTCCCCGGCTCCTTCGCCGATCCCGGCCCCCGGCCCGAGGGTCAGGCTCCGAGGCCGTACTCGTACCCCTGCAAGCCCTTCCTGAGGGCGCGAAGGGCATAGTACGTACGGGATTTGACGGTTCCGGCCGGGATGCCGAGCTCGGCGGCGGCCTCGGCCACCGATCGATCCCGGAAGTAGACCTGCATCAGCACCTCCCGGTGCTCCGGCCCCAGGGACCCCATGGCCCGCCGGACGTCGATCGCCGTGACCGAGCCGGCCACCGCGTCCTCGGGCGCGGGTGCCTGCTCCAGGCCTTCCGGGTCCACCTCCAGCGGCCGTGACAGCCGGGCCCGCCGGGCGTCGATCGCGAGCCGCCGGGCCACGGTGAACAGCCAGGGGCGCATGGAGTCGTGCCCGCTGGCCAGGACCTCCGGGTGCTGCCAGACCCGTACGAGGGTCTCCTGTACGAGGTCCTCCGCGCGCTGGGCGTCCCCGGCCGTGAGGCCGAGCAGGAATCCGAACAGGGCCCGCCCGTGGTCGCGCTGGAGTTCGGCCAGCGCCTCGGGATCCGTGCGCGGGACGGTGGGGGAGAGCGGCACGAGGGGCTCCTTCCGAGGTGCGTGGGGGTCCGGTGTGGGCGGCGACGCGTCCACCCTGACCTGCACGGAGCCGCCCGGGAACCGTCCGGCCCCGGCGTTGCGCCCAAGCACCCGGGTCGTCCGCCGGGCGGCCGTGCCGGGCGGTGAACGGTCGAACGGCGCGGCGAACGGCACGAGGCGTGGCGCCGGCGCGAGGCGTAGCGGCCGCCATCAGGTCGCCCTGTGTGTCCGCCGTTGGAGTGGGTGTCGGTCCGGCGGGCGGACCGGGTTCTTGACTTGGGGCCGGTACTTCTATGGATTGCAGGTCATCGGATATCGGATAGTCGTATTAATGAGAGCTGGGCAGATGACCAAGCGAACCCGGCCGCGGGCGGTCGCCCTCCTGTCGGCCCTCCTCGTGTCCGCCGCCGGATGTTCGGCCGCCGGGGACCCCGCACCGGCCCGCCTCGGCGATTCCGGCGGACCGGCCGCCCCCTCCAGTGCCGCCGGGGCCCGCGCCGCCCGGGGCTTCACCCTGGTCGCGAGCGGCGACGTACTGCCGCACACCTCCGTCATCCGGTGGGCGGCGAACGACGCGGGCGGCGACGGCCACGACTTCAGGCCGATGTTCTCGGGCGTCAAGCCCCTGGTCTCCGCGGCCGACCTGGCCCTCTGCCACATGGAGACCATCTACGGGGAGGAGGGCGGCCCGTTCTCCGGCTACCCGGCCTTCACATCCCCGCCCGAGGTCGCCGACGGGCTGAAGGACGCAGGGTACGACGGCTGCTCCACGGCCTCGAACCACACCCTCGACGCCGGGGCCGCGGGGCTGCGCCGCACGCTGGACCGCTTCGACAAGGTCGGGCTGAAGCACGCCGGTTCGGCCCGTACGGCGGCCGAGGCGGCCGCGGTGACCACGTACACGGCGGGCTCCGCCAAGGTGGCACACCTCGCGTACACCTACGACACCAACGGCTACCCGATGCCCGAGGGCCAGCCGTGGGCGGTCAACCTGATGAAGCAGGACAAGATTATCGCGGATGCGCGGGCCGCCCGGAAGGCGGGCGCGGACGTGGTCCTGGTGAGCGTGCACTGGGGCACGGAGTGGCAGACCGAACCGGACGCGACGCAGCTCTCGCTGGGCAAGGCGCTGACCGCCTCGCAGACCGGCGGCCGGCCCGACATCGACCTGATCCTCGGCACGCACGCGCACGTCCCGCAGCCCTACGAGAAGGTCAACGGGACCTGGATCGTCTACGGCATGGGCGACCAGGTCGCGGGCGAGATGTTCAACTACACGGGTGCGCGCGACATGCGCGGCAACTACGGCTCGATCGGCCGCTTCACCTTCGCCCCGCCGGCCGCCGACGGGCAGCGCTGGCAGGTCACCAAGGCGGAGTTCGTCCCGCAGATGATGGACCTGTCCATCGGCCGGGTCGTCCACCTCCCCGACGCCCTCGCCGAGGACCCCGACCGGGACGACTACGAGCGCGCCCGGGACGCCATCAGCGAGGCCGTCCTCAGCCGCGGCGCAGCCAAGGACGGCCTCACGCTCTCTCATTAGGGGCCCGGTTGCCCTCCGGGGCGCCTCCGCCGCGCTGACCGGGCCGGTCAGGGCACCTCCCAGCGGTAGCCGGGGGAGCGGCGCGCCCAGCGCGGCCCCGGTCGGCCTCACCGGCCGGACCGGGTGAGGCCCGCATTCCACTCGGCGCGCGCACCCGCGCCGCCCTCCCTACAGTGCGAACCATGAGTGCGACCGTGGAGGAGACGCGCGGAACCCGGAACCGCTTCCTGAACCGGGTGCCCGACGGTTTCGGCGCGTTCTTCGGAACGCTCGGCCTGCTGTGCGCGCTGCTCTCGCTCTCCCCCACGCTGCGGCGGCTCCTGCGGCACGTCGTGCGGTTCCTCGACCTGATCGTCGTCCCGGTCAGCGCGAACCTCGCCTACGCCGTCTTCCTCTTCCTCCTCGCCGCGGCCCTCGGCACCCGCAAGAAGGTCGCCTGGTGGATCGTCGTCACCTATCTGGCCCTGCTGATCCTCGACGACGTCCTGGACATGGCCGTCGGCGACTACTGGATCGGCGTCCCCTCCATGGTCCTCGCCGTCGCCGCCCTGGCCGTGCTGATCGCCGCCCGCGACGAGTTCTACGCCGCCTCCCGGCCCGGGGCGCTGTGGCACGCCATGATCGTGCTCGGCCTCGGCCTGCTCGGCGCCGTCCTGGTCGGCTGGGGGCTCGTCGCCCTCTTCCCCGGCACCCTGCCCCGGGGCCACTGGCTGGACTGGGCCGCCAACCAGGTCTTCGGCGGCCTCTTCTCCGCCCGGCAGTTCGAGGGCCGCCCGCCCCGCCCGCTGCACTTCCTGCTCGGCCTCTTCGGCGCCCTCGCCCTGCTGAACGCCGCCGTGACCCTCTTCCGCTCCCAGCGACTGACCGCCGCCCTGCACGGGGACGAGGAGCCCCGCATCCGCGCCCTCCTCGGCGCCTACGGGCGGGCTGACTCCCTCGGCTACTTCGCCACCCGGCGCGACAAGGCCGTCGTCTTCGCCCCCAACGGCAAGGCCGCCGTCACCTACCGCGTCGAAGCCGGCGTCTGCCTGGCCAGCGGCGACCCGGTGGGCGACCCCGCCGCCTGGACCCCCGCCATCGACGCCTGGCTGACCGTGGCCCGTCGCTACGGCTGGCAGCCCGCCGTGATGGGCGCCTCCGAGGACGGCGCCACCGCCTACGCCCGCTCCGGACTCAGCGCCCTCCAGCTCGGCGACGAGGCCATCCTGCACGTCGCCCACTTCGACCTCGACGGCCGTGACATGCGCGTCACCCGCCAGGCCGTCAACCGGGTCCGGCGGACCGGCGCCACCACCCTCATCCGCCGCCACTCGGCCCTCTCCGAGGACGAGATGCAGATGATCGTGGACCGCGCCGACCGCTGGCGCGACACCGAGAACGAACGCGGCTTCTCCATGGCCCTGGACCGGCTCGGCGACCGCGCCGACGGGGACTGCCTGCTGGTCGAGGCCTTCGACGACAAGGGCGAGCTGATCGCCCTGCTCTCCTTCGTCCCCTGGGGCAAGGACGGCATTTCCCTCGACCTGATGCGCCGCGACCGCACCGCCCCCAACGGGGTCATGGAGTTCATGGTCGCCGAACTGTGCGCCGCGGCTCCCGGCCTGGGCGTGCGCAGGATCTCCCTCAACTTCGCCGTCTTCCGCTCCGCCTTCGAGGAGGGCGGCCGGATCGGCGCCGGCCCCGTCCTCAAGCTGTGGCGCAAGCTGCTGCTCTTCCTCTCCCGCTGGTGGCAGCTGGAAGCGCTGTACCGCTCGAACGTCAAGTACGGACCCGAGTGGTACCCGCGCTTCCTCTGCTACCAGGACGCCGGCTCGCTCGCCCGGGTCAGCCTCGCCTCCGGCATCGCCGAGGGCTTCGTCTCCGTACCCAGCCTGCGCACCCTGTGGGGCAACGGCCACCCCAAGGGCCTGACCGCCCCCGCCACAACCGAGGGGCTGCCCTCCATCGACTCCCTCGGCCTGGACGCCGTAGGGGAGGAGGGCGAGGGGATCAAGACGGAGCGGCTGCCCGAGCAGGTCCGCGTCCGCCACGCCAAGCTGGAACGCATCCGGGCGGCCGGAACCGACCCCTACCCGGTGGGAATCCCCCCGCGCACCCACACCGTCGCCCAGCTGAAGGCCCTCCACCCCGGTCATCCGCCCGGCACCCGGTCCGGCGAACCGGCCACCCTCGCCGGGCGCGTGATGGTCGTACGCGACCTCGGCGGCGTGGTCTTCTCCGTCCTGCGCGACTGGTCCGGGGACATACAGCTGATGCTCACCCGCGACGAGGCCGGGGCCGGCGTACTGGACGCCTTCACCTCCCAGGTCGACTTCGGCGACCACGTGCTCGTGAGCGGCGAGGTCGGCGCCAGCAAGGCAGGCGAACTGTCTCTCGTGGTCCGGTCCTGGCAGCTCACCGGCAAATGCCTGCGCCCCCTCCCCGACAAGCGCAAGGGCCTCGCCGACCCGGAGGCCCGGGTGCGGCGCCGCTACCTCGACCTCGTCGCGAGCCCCGAAGCCCGCGACGTCGTACGGGCCCGCTCCAGCGCGGTCCAGGCCCTGCGCCAGGGGCTGCTCGACCGCGGCTACCTGGAGGTCGAGACCCCGATGCTCCAGCAGATCCACGGCGGCGCCAACGCCCGGCCCTTCCGCACCCACATCAACGCCTACGACCTCGACCTGTACCTGCGCATCGCGCCCGAGCTGTACCTCAAGCGGCTCTGCGTCGGCGGTATGGAGAAGGTCTTCGAGATGGGCCGCACCTTCCGCAACGAAGGCGTCTCCTACAAGCACAACCCCGAGTTCACGATGCTGGAGGCCTACCAGGCCTTCGCCGACTACGACGTGATGCTCGACCTCACGCGCGAACTGATCCAGGGCGCCGCCACGGCCGCCTTCGGCTCGCCCGTCGCCCACAAGGCGGGCCCGGACGGCAAGCTGGTGGTCCACGACATCTCCGGGCCCTGGCCGGTCAAGACCGTGTACGGGGCCATCAGCGAGGCCCTCGGCGAGGAGGTCGACGCCGATACGGATGAGCACGTGCTGCGCGGACTCTGCGACCGGGCTCAGGTGCCGCACGCCCCCGAGGACACCCGCGGCGACGTGGTCCTGGAGATGTACGAGCGGCTGGTGGAGGAGCGGACCGGGCTGCCCACCTTCTACAAGGACTTCCCCACCGACGTCTCCCCGCTCACCCGCCAGCACCGCGAGGACCCGAGGCTGGCCGAGCGCTGGGACCTGGTCGCCTTCGGAACCGAACTGGGCACCGCCTACTCGGAGCTGACCGACCCCGTCGAGCAGCGGCGCCGGCTCACCGCACAGTCCCTGCTCGCGGCGGGCGGCGACCCGGAGGCCATGGAACTCGACAACGACTTCCTGGACGCGCTGGAGTACGCGATGCCGCCGACGGGCGGCCTGGGCATCGGCGTCGACCGCCTCGTCATGTTCCTCACTGGTCTGACGATCCGCGAGACGCTCCCGTTCCCCCTGGTGCGGCGCGGCTGAACGGGTGAGGGGCAGCAGGCGCGTCCGCGCCTCTCGACATCTGCGGCGATGTCGTTGATACGTAGTAATAATGAAAAATGACGAGCCGACAGTAGGGCGGCGCGTGGTCCTGCGTACCGCCGTCTTCCTCGGAGTCGCAGCCGCCGGACTGATCTCTTCCGGCAGCGAGGGCGGCGCGCCCGGCACGCCCGGGGGGCCGGGGGCGGGCGGTGCGCCGGGTCCCGCGGCCGGGTCCGGCCCGAACCCCGTGGCGGGGGCGCCCGGGGCGTTCCCCCAGGCGCTGCCCGAGAGGTCCTACCGGCTGCGCCCCATGACCTCCGAGGCCCCCGCCCGGCCGGCCGCCGTGAAACCGGCCGTCCGGACCCGGCCCATCCTGGAGATCCCGGTCGACGTGACCAAGGCGAGCGCCATGGTGCTCACCTTCGACGACGGGCCCGACCCCCGTTACACCCCGGGCATCCTCGACACCCTCGCCCGGTACCGCGTACGCGCCATGTTCTTCGTCTGCGGGGAGATGGCCGCGGAGAACCGGGACCTGGTGCGCCGGATGGTCGCCGAGGGGCACGTCATCGGCAATCACACCTGGACCCACCCGCTCATCCCCAGGCTCAGCCGGCCCGCCCTCGCCGCCGAGATCGGCCGCACGAGCGAGGTCGTACAGCAGACCGTCGGCGAGGCGCCGCTGTGGTTCCGGGCGCCGTACGGGGCGTGGAACAGGGCCGCCTTCGAGATCGGGGCCGATCTGGGCATGGAGCCGCTCGCCTGGACGCTGGACACCCTCGACTGGAAGGAGCCCGGCACCGCGACGATCATCTCCCGGGTCCTGGGCGGCGCGGGGCCCGGCGTGATCGTGCTGTCGCACGACGCGGGAGGCAACCGGTCGCAGAGCGTCCAGGCGCTCTCCGCCTACCTGCCCCAACTGCTCGCGCGGGGCTACCGGATGACCCTGCCGACGCTGCCGCCCCGGTGACGGGGCAGTGCTCGCGACGGCACGCCCCGCTGCACGAAAATCGCTGGTCGTGAGTTTGTTCAGGTCCTAGACGAGTAAGTCCGAAGTCTTCGTCAGTGGTCGTAGGCGATCAGTGATCGTGTGATGGCTGTGCCGTTGGCCCGGTTGTGCCAGATCGCTGC